>CAZTLA010000017.1:0-28341 GCA_964614365.1 uncultured Syntrophales bacterium
GGAATAGCATAACATTATCCTCTGGCTGCCTGTCCGATTTCCTTGGCGCTGATTAAAACGCTCCCTTTGCTCTTGGCCAACAAGCTTCCGAATGGATCCTGTACGCGCACGAGTTTGGGGCTCGATGTAGCGCAATCATACACCACATAGAACCAGTAACTCTGCCGCATGTTGCAGGCCTTGGCCCATTCATTGGCGGATACCTCGATATCGCCCGTCCCGGCCCGACCTTTCACCTCGATGGCCCGCTTCTCGTTTTCCGGCCGGAGGGAAAGCAGGTCAAAACCGGGGTTATCCGGCAGTCCGGCCGCGCGGGCCCGATCCGGCGTATGAACGTCCAGCACTTTTGCTTCGGCTGCTTCCTCGAACGCCTGGGCTATTTTCATGGCAACCATCTCTATGTTGACTTCATGCTGCTCCCGGTCTGCCGGATCAGAAGACGGTACGACAAGGGCATGCGCTACAAAGGCAATCGCTCCCGGACCGATAAGTTCCGGTTCCCTCCGTAGTACCGTGAGGGCTTTTACGCGCCTGCCTGCCAGTTGACGTTGCTGCAACTTTACTTCTTCCAGCGCCTCAATAGCTTTTCGGTTTCCTTTCCGCGCTTTTTCGACATGCCTGGTGCGGGCATTGGCAAGTTCCGCCTCCTGGTAGTCAAAGCCGCGCTGGATAAAACCCTCTCGTTCGGGGATACTGTCCAATGAACGTTGCTTGCGTTCAACAGCCAATTCTCGGGCCACGCGTTCGGAAAGGTAGGCCAGGGCGCGGTCCTTTTCATCATTTGCGCTTACGGCCAAACGCTGCGCCAATGCAGGCAAGCCGTTGCCCCCCTTGAGAAGCAGAAGATGTTCAACCGGGCAGAGGGCAATTTCCGCCCCTTCATACTGTTTCACACCGACGAGACGACAATCCAGCAATTCATCTTTATCCAGGTCAGGGATTTCCGGATCGGCCCTGCGTACGATATGAATGAGGGCCATATGAAAGAGATAGGGCTTCTCGGTGGTCGGCGCAGCAAAAAAAAAAAAACGTTTGGCCTGATCCGCCAGGCGATCACTCACGAGGGCGCGAAAGCATTCAAAAACCGGTTCGCCGGGATGAATCCAGATGGCATCTTCCCGATCCGCGGGCCGGGAAACGGAAAACCTGTCCCGTGCTTTCTCAGCGTATAATTCCAGCACCGGCAAGAGGGGGTCCATCGCGCCCAATCGCCGTGGATGAAAGGAGAAGATACCGCCCATATCTCCTTCGATGTCGATATCCGCAAGCGGAGCGGCCTGCTCAAGGTACTGCCGCACATAGCCCGGAAGCAGACGGAAATAAACTTCCTGTTCCAAGCCGGTCCGTAGCCGCGGCAGCTCAGCGGCAATGTCGCCGCCACCGCCATACAGGGATTTTTCTCGCTCAGCCAGGGCCTGGATCTGCTCTTTCGTCAGACGGCCGTCCAGTTCGCGGGCCACTGTTTCGGCATCCTCGGTGACGGCCAGTTCCATGTACTGTTTGATGGATACTCCTTCAAAAAAACGACCAATGCAGTCGAAGACCTTATCGGACTGCAGCTCTTTGCGGATCTTTTCCAGCTTGTCGAGGAGCGTTTTGAGGACTTTTCCCTCGCGGGTGGAAGGGGCGACAAGGTTCAGGATGATCACGGGGTCGTGCTTCTGGCCGTAGCGATGGATGCGCCCCATCCGCTGTTCCAGGCGTGCCGGGTTCCAGGGTACGTCATAGTTGATCATGATCCAGCAGAACTGGAGGTTGATACCTTCACCCGCGGCGTCCGTGCAGATGAGGAAGCGCGCGCCACCGTCGGCAATCGGTTTACGGAAACGTTCGACATCTTCTTCCCGCAGGGTGTAATGCATTCCGCCGTGAATCTGGGCGATCTGATCGGTGTATCCCATGCTGCTCAGGCGTCTCACAAGAAATGTAAGCGTGTCGCGATGTTCGGTGAAGACGATAAACTTCTCGCCACGGTAATTCGGATCGGTTATTATCTCCCGAAGTTTCTCAAATTTTGATTCCTGACCGGCAGCATAAACCTCTTTCGCCAGATTGAGGAGGCGCTGCACCTGCTCCTTTTCCGCCAAGAGGTCTACCAGAGAGGCAGCGACGACGCCCTGGAGAAGCTTATCCTCGGCGACCTCGTTTTCCTCGCGGTCATCTTCGGAAATTTCATCATCAGCGGTTTTTGCCTCCAGGACATCGTCTTCCCCGCGAAGGCGTTGTTGACGGGTCGCGAGTTGTTCCGTCGTCAGTTTGCCGTCTTGGACATCCTCAATAATCCTGCCCAGTTTCTCGATACGCCGTTCAAAGGAGCGCTGGAGAGCATAGGTCGAACTTGCCAGACGACGCTGGAAAACACTCATGGCCAGCCGCGCCGCCTCGCGGTTCAGGAGTTTGGCTTTATTGTATACGTACCGCAGGTAGTCCGTCGTCTCGTCATAGAGTTTCTGTTCACTGACATCCCCCTGGCTTAAATTGTAGCCCAGGGTGTCGGAGATGCGCTTGGGATAGAGGGGACGGCCATCGGGGTAAACCATTTCCTCTTTTGTGCGGCGGATGAAATGGGTTTGACGCTGATCAGCCGGATACTCCTCAAAAGCATCCACCGTCGCGAGCATTTCCGGCTCCAAAAGTCGCCAGAGGGCGTAATAAGGATAATCTTTCCCCATGTGCGGCGTGGCCGTGAGCAGCAGCAGATGGTGGGCGCTCCAGTCCAACTGCCAGCGCTTGTCATTGCTTTTCACTCCCGCTACAGCTTCGGCCAAACAGTAACGCTCAGTCTTCCGGACGCGGAGGTCCGTGCCACGATCCGCCGCCAGTTTGTGGGCTTCATCAAAGATGACAAGATCATAAGGGGCGACTTTCGGATCTCTCAGGCAGGAAAAAACCCGCGAACTTGTCAGTGTATCTATACTGACGATAACGTGATCACCGGCATCACCAATAAACGGATTTTCGTGACGGGTATCGTTGCCGCTGACGATGCGGAAAGGGAGACTGAAAAGCGTCAGGAGTTCCCGACGCCAGTTTCCTACCAGACCGGCGGGAGGAACAATCAATATGCGTTTTATGAGACGCCGGGAAAGCATTTCACGGATATAGAGGCCGGACATGATGGTTTTCCCTGCCCCCGCATCGTCGGCTAAAAGGAATCGAAGCCGTTCCTGCTTGATCATATGATCGTAAACGGCGATGCGCTGGTGAGGGAGGGGATCGATGCTGGAAATTTCCGTGGCGAAGGTGGGATTCATCATGTGGCCAAAGGAGAGCCTCTCGCCTTCGGCGAGCACTTTGACGATTTCCGGTCGCGCCGTGAAATCGAGGTTCGCATGAGGAAGCGGCTCCTCTTTTGCGCCGTAGGGTGCCGTTTCTTCTTTGAGGATGATTTCCAGTTGGCGGAGTTGGTTCCAGGAAAGTTGTGAAGGCTTCGTCTGACCGTTTTCCCAGCGGTTTACGGTGGCGAAAGAAACTCCCAATTCTTTGGCTAAGGATTGCTGAGTAAGACCAAGATCAGCCCGAAGTCGTTTGATTCGTTCAGGGTAATCCTCGTCGGGTCGGAACTCTATGGAGTATTTGTCGGCCATCGTGAAAGCCTTTTCCTCCTGTCCTGCAAACTTTCAGGAGTTATATAACATATGTTATATTCGATGTCAAGGGCTCTGTTGCCAGAGTGTCAGGGTTTGTAGCACACGATCTGCACAGTTTGCGATAGTCACTGTTGGAGGTGATGGATGAGGCCGAAAAAGAAGTACGATCTGATCATGACAATGGATGGAGCAACAAACAAGCGTTTGAAGTTCGCTGCCGAATTGAAGCTCCCCGCAGCGAGCTGCGGGGAATCTTCGATTCCTAAGGAACATCATCTTTCATCATTCGCTCGCTTACCCCGCGGCAAGCCGCGGGAATGCGCTCGCTGCCGAATTCAAAAACCAAGCGCCTTCCGGATTTCATCCGGGATAGTAAACATGATTTCCATCTCCGGCGCTTTCACGGCAATCTGTTCAGTCCTGCCGCGAGTGCAGAGTCTTCCGTCGTTTTTCAGCCTGATTTCAAAGTCCACGACGATTTTATTCTTCCCCTCGACCACGGCAGCTTTACAGATAAACTCGTCCCCATACCTCAGGGGATAGATGTGCTTCGTGGATGTTTTGGTAATGGGAAAAAGACAGTGGGTTCTCGTATAATACTCAAAGAGATCAACGCCGAGATGGGCAAACAGGGCCACCCTCGCATTCTCAAAGTAATTGAAGTAATTGCCGTGCCATACGATCTGCATGGGATCGAGATCATAGAATGAAACCTTGTAAAGACTCTCGTAACTGGGATGATGCTCACGGGTCATAGCGCGTTTCCTTTCTTTTTTTTCGGGGGAAGTATAAGAAGAAGCTTCTTGACTTGTCAAGGCAAAACGGCCACGATTAAATATCGTATGCTGGGGGTGTTTCTCCGGGTAATCAATCCTCGTAAGCGATGCTCGTGGAAGCGCGGAGAAATATCTTTGCAGTAATGTAATCTTCAGAAAAACTTCAGAAAAACGATTTGACAACGGTGCGATTTTTCATTAGATTGCGGAAAAGATAGAATCCTGTTTGGGTAATCTTACGTATGGACAAGATTCGAGTACCGCTGATAATTATTTTTGTCCTTCTCCTGTCCCGTCCGGTATATTCCGGCCCGGCTCCTCTGAGCCGCTGGATGACGCTCCGTTCCGATGCCAAAGAAGAAGTCAGGGAAATTATTCGTTCCGAAGTGGACAAACGGGAAGGGTTCTCCACCTCGCAAGAGGAAAAGGCGAATCTGAATGTCGTGGAAAGCGAAAAAGAGAAAGAGGATACGGCGTATAAGAGAGCGATTGCAGTCGCCAACAAAGAGTTCAATCAGGCGAAGAAACGGCGTGACGACCTGACAACTCAGTTCCAAACAGTGTCAATTGAGCTGGAAGAACAGCAGAAGAACATTAAGACTATCAAAGCCGGCATCGAGAATCTGGACAACCAGATCGCCCGCTACAGTCAGGACATCAAGACCCAGCAGGACGCACTCAAGAAGTGGCTTCAGACGGAAAAACAGGGGGAAGCCCTCGCAGCGGTGGTCTATACTCGGGGCTTCAAGGACACGGCGCACTCCTTGGAAAGCGCATCCGATCAGGCTTCCGCGCCCCTGATGGCCCAGTACATGGGCACCTACATCCAATCCTTCACAAAAGTCATTAACGCGGTCCTTTCCGTCGATTTCACCCGCGCCACCGAGGAAGGAACGGCCAAATGGAACAACGAAGACCCTCTGCGGGTTGAACTGGAAAAAGGAAACAAGGGCACTACCTATTTACGCTTGAAGCGTTACGAATTGTACCCCTTCCAGCCTCAAAAAGGGGGGAGAGTAAAACCCGCTCCCACCACTAAGAACATTCACGCCGCTGTCATCACCACCAGAAAAGAACTGGACGACTTTCTTGCTAAGAGCGGTTACTCATCGGCTAATTACGATTTGGACCGGGCTTACAGCGCGATCAAGGAGACCGCACAGATGAACGCCGCCGCCGAAGAGGGACTCCAGGAACAAGTCCGGTCGTTCCAGGACAGGCTCAGTTCCCTTCAGGCAAAGATGAACTCCACCCGGTCTGAGAAGGAAACCATGCTGTCTCTCTTGAAAACGAAAGAGGAACCTCTTAGGAAAGCGTTGCAGGACACGGCAACCGTACAGGTCAGGAAAGAAGAGGCAGACCGAACCTTTCAGGAGAGCCAAAAAGCCCTTCACGGCATTCGACGCGTTCGGGAATCTATTATTGTCAAGACAGCCCTTGCCACTGCCCGCGGTTCCCAAAGCCCTGCGGATGCCTCCGCAGAGGCCATTATCGATAAGCTGGCGGAGGTGAAGAACGACGCGAAAATGCAGCACTCCAGTTCAACCACGGAGGTAACGAATTTTCAGGTTACGGCGCAATCTTCTTCGCAGGCCGTTACGGAGGCGCGCATCACTGCTGTCCGTCTAATCTCTTTCATCAATGAGGGAGACAGTGTCCGGATGAAAATGGCCTTCCGCGTGAAGAGCGTACTGGAGGAACCCGGGGAGGAAGCATCCCGGGAAACGCCGCAACCGGCTCCACGAGCGCCCGTCGGAAGAAAGACGGTCACCCCTCCCTCTCCCGCCAAGCCGGCAGAGGAGGACAAAAGACCCCTTGGGATGCCGGAACCGGAAAAGGCCGAACCGGCCAGGGCGCCGACAAAAAGGAATCCCAACTCCCAGGGAACTGCCGAGCTCAAAGATGTGCTATTTGAGGTAATCAGCGCCAAGGTATCGGGCGATGAGGTTTCCGTCTTTGTGGACGTGACAAACATGGCGGAAGACTCCCGGAATGTGGCCATCTATGACGAGGCCTACCGCTGGGTAAAGCCAAAACTGATCGATAATACGGATAAGGAATATGAGGCTTCGCAGGTGGTGTTCTGGAAAGGAGAGCAGAAGACCACCATGCGCGACGCAGGGAGCCGGGGAGTGTCGCTGGATGCGAAAACGACACAGACGGCACAACTTATTTTCAAAAAAATCCCTTCCAACCTGCGAGCAATTAAACACCTGACGATCCATCCCTTCGTCTATTTCCGCAGGGTAATTGGCTGGAGCTGGCAGGAGCAAGACCTGCCGTTTGCAAACGTCCGCGTAGGCCGGTAGATACCCTGCATTGTATAAAAATGTTGACAGCGTCTTCCGATATCTGATATAGAATATCGCCAAAGCGGGTGAAACAATGATGAAAATTGACATACTTGATAAATACTGGCAGCGGCACAAATCACAGGGAGGGTTTGTCCGCCGTTGAACAGTCGGAAAAAAACGCAAAGACGCGGACACCCCCTCAAGGGTTCGCGGCTTTGATGTTTCAGATTGAAAAAGTGCAGAAAGGCCGCGAGCAATCACGGCCTTTTTCATTTCTTAAGAGCGAAAGGAACTGCGTATGCACTACCCGGCATTCGATACATTCAAACACATGACCAGAGAGGGGAACCTTATCCCCATTTATAAGGAAATCCTTGCGGATACTGAAACTCCTGTCTCGGTGCTCATGAAACTGCGCTCCCGACCGTATGCCTTCCTCCTGGAGAGCGTGGAGGGAGGGGAAAAATGGGGACGCTACACCTTTATTGGCGCAGACCCCCGGCTGATCTTTACGGTGAGAAAGGACATCGTGCAGATAGAAGAAGGGGGCAAGATCACCCGCCGCGAGCACCAGGGTGACCCGCTGAAATATCTCCGGGAACTGATGGGTGGTTACCGGCCGGTGCCGGTGGAAGGCTGTCCGCGGTTTACCGGCGGGGCGGTGGGCTTCTTCGGTTACGATATGGTTCGCTACTTTGAACGGCTCCCCGACCGGACGAAGGATGATCTCGCCACCGACGAGGCCACCTTCCTCATTACCGATACCCTGATGATCTTCGATAACGTACGACATACCGTCAAGGTGGTGGCATGCGCCATGACCGGTGAACAACATGATGATGCCGAGGTTTATAAAAGCTGCACGGAAAAGATCGACAACATGATCGCCCTTCTCCGGACTCCCGCCACGCAGGAGGACGATCCCCGGGAACGGAAAGAAGACAAACCCTTCGAATCCAACATGACGCCGGAGGAATTCAGGGCCATGGTCGTAAAGGCCAAGGACTACATTGTTGCCGGGGACATCATCCAGGTCGTTCTCTCCCAGCGTTTCCAGCGGCAGAACGAGCATGATCCTATCGACCTCTACCGGGCGCTGCGCTATGTGAACCCTTCGCCATACCTTTTTTTCCTCAAACTCAAAGACACAATCCTCATCGGTTCCTCGCCGGAAGTGATGGTCCGCCTGGAAAAGGGCGATATGGAATTGCGGCCCATTGCCGGAACCAGGAAACGGGGGATAAGCGAACAGGAAGACCGGCATCTTTCCGACGAACTGTTGCAGGATCCCAAGGAACGGGCTGAGCATGTCATGCTGGTCGATCTGGGGCGGAACGACCTGGGCCGGATCGCCCGGATCGGCAGTGTGCAGGTAAATCAGCTCATGGTCGTGGAGCGCTATTCCCATGTCATGCACCTCGTTTCCAATATCCAGGCCCAGCTTGCAGAGGGCAAGGATGCCTTCGACGTCCTGAAAGCCACGTTCCCCGCCGGCACGCTGTCCGGGGCGCCAAAGATCAGAGCGATGGAAATCATCGATGAACTGGAGGTTGCCCGCCGCGGGCCTTACGGGGGAGCGGTCGGTTACATCAGTTTCTCCGGAAATATGGACCTGTGCATCACCATCAGGACCATCCTGCTCAAGGATGGTGAGATGTATATCCAGGCCGGTGCGGGCATTGTCGCCGATTCCGATCCCGAGGCGGAATTCCAGGAAACACGGAACAAGGCCGCCGGGATGATGAAGGCCATCAGCCTTGCGGCGTCGGGATTCGAGGTAACAAACAATGAATGACGGCACCGGAGGATGGATACGGGAGGAATAACATATGATACTCATGATTGATAATTATGACTCTTTTACCTATAACCTTGTTCAATATCTGGGACAATTGGGCGAGGATGTCATGGTGCATCGAAACGACGAAATCTCCATCGAAGAGATAGCCGCCCGGAAGCCGGAGGCCATTTTTCTCTCGCCCGGCCCTTGCTCGCCAAAGGAGGCGGGCATCACGGTGGAGGTAATCAGGCATTTCCACAGGACCATCCCGCTCATGGGCGTCTGTCTCGGTCACCAGGCGCTGGGTTATGCCTTCGGCGGCGAGGTCGTCAGGGCCGAAAGAATCATGCATGGAAAGACCTCCAGCATCATCAATGATGGAAAGACCATTTTCCAGGGATTGCCCAACCCTTTCATTGCGGGGCGCTATCATTCTCTGATCGTGAAAAGAGATTCCCTCCCTGACTGTTTTGAGATCAGTGCGGAAACGGTGGAAGGGGAACTCATGGGGATCAGGCATCGGGAATATCCGGTTGAGGGAATTCAGTTCCATCCCGAATCCGTGCTGACCCCGAATGGGAAACGAATCATCAGGAATTTTCTGGGATTGATAAACCGGGAAAATCGTGCTTTATAAGCATTCACATTACGGGGAAGGGAGATGATATCGTGATCAGAGAAGCCATTGGCAGCGTGGTCGAAAAGAAAGACCTGAAGGAATCAACAACGATGGAGGTCATGAACGAGGTGATGGACGGCACGGCAACGCCGGCACAGATCGCCGCATTCATCACCGCCCTGCGCATCAAGGGCGAAACCGTGGAAGAGGTGACGGGCGCGGCCCGCATTATGCGACAAAAGGCCACCCGTATAGACGCCCGCTCATCGGTCATTATCGACACCTGCGGGACCGGCGGCGACGGCATGAACACCTTTAACATCTCCACAACCGCAGCCTTCGTCGTGGCGGCTGCCGGTCTCACCGTGGCCAAGCACGGCAACCGCGCCGTATCCAGCGGCTGCGGCAGCGCCGATGTCCTGGAGGCCCTGGGAGTCAATATCAACGTGGAGCCGGAAATCGTGGAGGAATGTGTCCAGCAGATCGGCATCGGCTTCCTCTTTGCGCCCCGCCTGCACGGCGCCATGAAATACGCCATCGGACCGCGTAAGGAAATCGGGATCAGGACGATCTTCAACATGCTGGGTCCCCTGACCAATCCCGCCGGCGCGACCTCACAGCTCATCGGCGTCTATGATCCCAAGCTTACGGAAATGTTTGCAGGAGTTCTGAAAAACGTGGGCGCGAAACGGGCCTTCGTCGTGCACGGCTCTGACGGCCTCGACGAAGCTACCGTAACGGGGGAAACACGCGTGACCGAATTGAGGGACGGGCTCATCAATACCTACAACATAAGTCCCGTGGATCTCTTTGGCGACATATACCCCCTTAAGGAGTTGCTCGGGGGCGATGCGGCACGCAATGCGGAAATCACGAAAAACATCCTTAAGGGCGGCGACGGCGCCTGCCGCAAAATCGTTCTGCTGAACGCGGCATTGGCCATCATGGCCGGCAATAAGGCAGGCACTATCAGGGAAGGCATCAAGATCGCGACCGATTGCCTCGACAGCGGCGCAGCAATAAAAAAACTCCAAGACCTGGTGGAAATGACCAACGGCCGGTAGCGAGAAGGTGCGTTACGCGATGAAGCTGCTAACGCACCCTACATTAATTGGAGAGTTACGCGGCACTACACGCATATGACCATATTGGATAAAATAGTCGCAACGAAGAAGGAAGAAGTTGCCCGCATGAGGTCGGAAGAGCCCCTTTCTGAGTTAAAGGAAATGCTCAGGGATATTCCTCAAGCGCGTGGTTTTAAAAAAGCAATCACCGCCTTACCATACTCCATAATTGCCGAGGTCAAAGGAAGATCGCCGTCCAAAGGAACCCTGAAAAAAAATCTCGACCCCTTTGCCATAGCCGACCTCTACGAGGGAAACGGAGCGGCTGCCATATCGGTGCTCACGGATGAAGAATTTTTTGCAGGCAGCAGGGCTTATCTTGCAGGCATCAGAGATCGGGTATCCCTTCCCCTCCTGAGGAAAGACTTCATCATCGATCCCTACCAGATCTACGAAACGCCGCTGATCGGCGGGGACGCCCTCCTGCTTATCGCGGCCATCCTGGAAGCGGCGGAGCTGCACGATTATATCCGACTGGCGCAATCCCTGGGGCTTGATCCCCTTGTGGAGGCGCACACCTCCGAGGAACTGGACAAGGCGGTTGCCGCCGGGGCGGAAATTATAGGAATCAACAACCGGGACCTGAAAACCTTCACCATTGATCTTGACACTACCATTAAACTGGCCCCGTCCGTTCCGCGTGACAGGATCGTGGTGAGCGAAAGCGGCATCTCCTCGCGGGCGGACATTGATTCTCTGATGAAAGTCGGTATCCATGCCTTCCTGATCGGCGAGGCACTGATGACTGCCCCGGATATTCCGGGCAAGCTGAAGGAACTCCTTTCAGGCTGATGAAACTGTCGTTTATAGGCTGCTGAAACTGAGGAAGGACCGTGACGGAAATAAAGGTCTGCGGCATGACAAATCGGGAAGACGCCCTCTTTGCCGCCTCATGCGGCGTTGGCGCATTGGGGTTCATTTTCTACGAAAAGACCCCGCGCGCCGTCACACCGGAAAAAGCCAAAGAGATCATTGCCGCACTTCCCGGCGAGGTTGTAAAAATCGGCGTCTTTGTGAATCATGTGTATGACGAGATCGAGCGGATACGGAAATTCTGCAATCTGGACATGATCCAGCTTCACGGCGACGAATCGCCGGAGTTCTGCCGCCGATTTCCGTCGTCAATGGTGATCCGTGCACTTTCACCTCGCACGGAGGATGATCTGCGCCTCATAGACGACTACCCGGGAACGCCAATCCTGATGGATGCGTACGCGCCGGGCCTCCGCGGAGGGACCGGAAGAACTGCCGACTGGAACCTGGCCAGGGTCGTGATGAAGACGCACTCCTTGATTCTCGCCGGCGGCCTCAATCCGGACAATATCCTCGAAGCACTGGCATCCGTTTCGCCCGATGCCGTGGATATCAACAGCGGCGTGGAAACGGCCCCCGGCAAAAAGGACCACAAGAAGATACGTGCAATAATCGATCTGATCCGCGGCCGAGATAATATGTATGGGAACCAGGAGAGAAAGATATTCCGTCTCAGGGCGCGGCTGTAATTCGGCAGCAGTTTGCTGAAGAAGTCTTTTTTCCAGGCTGCTCAAAAATGGCCAGATGCAAGGCCCCCGAAATACTTCGCCATGAAGGCGTACTAATACGTACGTCGAATGGCGAAGGATGAGGGAAACGCAGCAGATGGGCGTTTTTCAGCAGCCTGGAAGGAAAGGTAATACCATGCAAAATCTACCCGACAACAGAGGACACTTCGGGATATTCGGCGGCCGTTACGCGGCCGAAACACTGATGCCCGCCCTCATCGAGCTGGAGGCGGCCTACCGCCAAGCGCACAAGGATAAAGGCTTCCTGAACGAGTTTACCGCCTATCTCCGTGAATACTCGGGAAGAGAAACCCCGCTTTATTACGCCCGGCGTCTCACGGAAAAACTGGAGGGGGCAAAGATCTATCTCAAGCGCGAGGACCTGAACCACACGGGCTCCCACAAAATCAACAATACCCTGGGACAGGCACTCCTGGCCCGGCGTATGGGAAAAAAAAGACTCATCGCGGAGACGGGAGCAGGCCAGCACGGCGTCGCCACCGCTACGGTCGCCGCCCTTTTCGGCATGGAATGCCGTATATTCATGGGGGAGGAAGACATCCGGCGGCAGGCCCCCAACGTCTTCCGTATGAAAATCCTCGGCGCCGAGGTGGTGCCCGTGAGTTCCGGCACGGCGACGCTCAAGGACGCCATGAACGAAGCCATGCGCCAGTGGGTTTCTCTCGTCCGGGATACCTACTACGTCATCGGCACGACGGCAGGGCCCCATCCATACCCCGTGATGGTGCGGAACTTCCAGAGCGTCATCGGGCGGGAGACGAAGAAGCAGATCAAAAAAATGGAAGGTCGCCTGCCGGATATGCTGATCGCCTGCATCGGGGGCGGCAGCAATGCCATGGGGATTTTCTATCCCTTTCGGAACGACAGGGACGTGGCACTGATCGGCGTAGAGGCGGCCGGCAGGGGCATAAAAACCGGAGAACATGCAGCCAGCATCTCTGCCGGTCGGGTCGGCGTGCTCCATGGAAACAAGACCTACCTCCTCCAGGACAAGAACGGCCAGATACGCGACGCCTATTCCATCGCGGCGGGACTTGATTACCCCGGCGTTGGCCCCGAGCATGGCTATCTGCACGACACGGGCAGGGCCCGGTACGTGGCCGTGAAAGACAGCGAGGCCGTTGATGCCTTTATGGCGCTTTCCCGGTACGAGGGCATAATCCCCGCCTTGGAGAGCGCCCATGCCGTCGCCTATGCCATGAAGATCGCCCCCGCCCTGGACAAAAAGAGGATCATCATCGTCAGTCTTTCCGGCCGGGGAGACAAGGATGCGGAAGTGATCCTGAAACGGGGAGAAGGAATATCATCATGAAAAGGATCGAAGAAACATTCAGGGCGCTGAAAGCGAAAAAAGAAAAGGCTCTTATCGTCTATCTGACTGCGGGAGATCCGAATCTGACGAAAACGGAAGAACTTATCCTCGGTCTCGACAAAGCGGGAGCGGATATCGTTGAGGTCGGCATTCCTTTCTCCGACCCCACTGCCGACGGTCCCATCATCCAGGCGGCGGCACAGCGAGCGCTTGACGGAGGGGCCACCCTCGCCCACATTCTCCGTATGATCGGTCGCGTTAGGCGCGTATCGGAAATCCCCATCGTGCTCTTCGGCTATTACAACCCCCTATTCATTTTCGGCAACGATCGATTTGCCCGGCACGCAAAGGATGCAGGGGTGGACGGCATTCTTGTCGTTGATCTCCCCCCGGAAGAGTCCGCAGAGCTAAGGTGCTACACGGACAAAGCAGGGATAGATTACATCTCCCTCATCGCCCCCACGAGCGGCAGGAGGAGAATCGGCGAGATTGTCAGGAATGCCTCAGGCTTCCTCTATTACATTTCCGTTACCGGGGTCACCGGCACGGCAATACCCCAGGTGGAAAATGTCAGAAAGGATGTGGCGCGGATCAGAAAGCTTACCAGGCTGCCCGTGGTCGTGGGTTTCGGCATATCCACCCCGCGACAGGCCGCGGAAATAGCGCCCCTTGCGGACGGCGTGGTAATCGGCAGCGCCTTCGTGAGGATGATAGCGGAAGCCGGCGCCGCAAAAGACCTTGTCCCGAAAATCTGCCGTTACGCCGCCGAAATCAAAAAAAGCATTAATACATCTCCCTAAGTACTTAAATGGTTAACCGGATATGATGGACAACATCCAAACGATATTCTACAGCCTGCGGATTCAGGACGTCTTCGACATCGCAATCATCTCCGTGATGCTCTCCGTATTGCTGATCTGGTTCAGGAACAGGGCATCCCGTTTCGTTTTCCTCGGCATCAGCCTGCTGGGAATTGTTTACCTCCTGGCCAGATTTTTCCAACTTTACCTCACCACCATCGCTCTTCAAGGATTTTTCGCAATTCTGCTGTTCGTTCTTGTCGTTATTTTCCAGGAAGATCTGCGCAGATTCTTCGAGCACATTGCCGTCTGGGGAAGAAGAAAGAAAACCTCGGCAACGGCAACGATCGACAAGGGAAGTGCGGAAATCATCGCCCGGACCGTGGCGAACCTGGCGCGGAGAAAAATCGGCGCCCTGATTGTCATTCAGGGAAACGAACCGCTGGACAGGCATTTAAACGGCGGCAACTCTCTCGACGGCCGTTTAAGCCAGCCGCTCCTGGAGAGCATTTTTGATCCCCACTCTCCCGGTCATGACGGCGCCGTCCTCATTGACGGCAACCGCGTAGTCCGCTTCGGGTGCCACCTTCCCCTTTCACCGGACGTGGGGCAATACACGAACCTGGGACTTCGGCACACGGCTGCGCGGGGGCTTTCCGAACGCTCGGATGCCATCTGCATCGTTGTCTCCGAGGAACGGGGAACCATCTCCCTTGCCCGGGGTGAATACCTGGAAGAAATAGCAACGGCGGCGGGACTGGAAACCGTCCTCGAATTATTTTACGCCGGCAAAACTCCGGTGGGCAGCACCCACCCTTTTTACCGATGGATCCGGGAAAATACAAAGGAAAAGGCCATTGCCGTTCTCTTCGCCTGCGTTCTCTGGTTCATTTTCGGATACCAGGGGGAATCGATTCGGCGTGATTTCTTCGTACCGATTGAATACGTCAATCTGTCACCGCGCTGGTTCCTCGAAGAACCGAGAGAAACAAAAGCCCGGATCATTTTGTCGGGACCGTTCCAGGCATTCCGGTTCCTGGATCGGGATAGCCTCAAGGTAGCGCTTGATCTTTCGCAGATCGAAAACGGCAGGCAGGAGATCACCCTCACCCGGGACATGGTCAATACCCCCTCCAATCTGTCCGTTGTAGAAATAAAACCGGGCAGGATTCGCATAACTGCTTCGCCGCTTATCCGTCTACAGGTACCCGTGGAAGTCATCACCGAAAATGAGCCTGCCCCGGGATTCAGCGTGCAGAAGATATCCGTAACTCCATCATCCATTGGGGTGCTTGTACCTCGTACCCTTCGGCAGACCATAACCAGAATACGCACCGAACCGATCGATCTCAAGTCATTCGGCATAACGAGAAGCGTCGTCCCCAAACTGGTGTTACCGGCAGAGGTGCAGTTTGAAGCCTCGAAACCGCCCCCAGTCAGAGTTACGGTCCGGATCGGAAGGACGCAACCCCGACGTGACTCGCAGAATTGATTCCCGTGCAGCGGTCAGGAATCCACCATCATCACGAGGTTAACCCTATGCCCGCCCATTATAAGAAAAGATCGAAGAAAATCGGCCTGCCTCCCGGTTCTCTCATCCATATCGGGGAAAAATTAAGCGATAAAACAACGATCACCGTCATGGATTACAATGAATCGGGTCATGAAGAACGGGAGGCCACAGCCGTCCCGGAATGCGGAGGTGTGGCAGACGGACAAACAGTACGATGGATCAACGTGGATGCGGTCCATGACATCCGGATACTGGAGCAACTGGGCCCCCTCTTCAAACTGCATCCCCTCACCCTCGAGGATATTCTCAACACGGATCAGCGCCCCAAAATGGAGGACTTTGGCGATTATATGTACATCGTCCTGAAGATGTTCGTTCCCGGGGACGGCCGGTCCGGGGAATCCCTTTCCGAGCAAGTCAGCATCGTCCTGGGAAAAGATTTTGTGATTTCCTTCCAGGAGAGGAAGAGCGACGTTTTCAATCCCCTCAGGGAACGTATCAGGAGCAACAAGGGGCGTATGGCCAAGATGGGTGCGGATTATCTCGCCTACTCAATCCTGGATACCGTTGTCGATAATTATTTTGCCATCCTCGAAAACAAGGAGGAAAAAATGGATGCGCTGGAGGGAGCGCTGATAAAAAACCCCACCCCTGCGTCCATGCACGCCATCCAAAGTCTGAAACGCGAAATGATATACCTAAGAAAAGCAGTCTGGCCGCTGCGGGAAACGATCAATAATCTGGAGCGGTCGGAATCACCTCTGATCGGCAATTCCACCCGTCCGTACCTTACCATACAGGTGATCGATACCGTAGAAACGTTCCGGGATATGCTTTCAGGCATGCTCGATATATATATATGTCCAGCATCAGCAACAAGATGAACGAGATTATGAAAGTGCTCACCATTATCGCGACCATATTCATTCCGCAAAGACGTTTATGACCATTTACCTTCATCGTGGGTCTCTACGGCATGAACTTCAAATACATGCCCGAGCTCGAACTGCGCTGGGGATACTTTGCCGTCTGGCTCGTCATGATCGCCGTCGTGGTCTTTATGCTGTTCTATTTCAAGAGAAAAAAATGGCTCTGACAGGCTGTTGAAAAAGCTATCAGGTTCATCCGGTTGATGCGTATAGCTTCCTGAAGTCCTCAAAATAAAATCCTCGAAAATTGCCGTAGAGTATAACCAGTAATCTTTAACCCTATGAGTATCATGCTGTAATTCTAAGTTGATATGTGCTATATGAACTTGGGGTTAGCATAACATTCGCCGTATAATAAGACGCAGATGGTAATACCGACTGGTTAACAAGAGGCCATGCTTACAGAGGACGTGTTTTTCTGCTGCAACCGAGGCAATGCCGGAGAGTGTTAGGCGTCATAGGCTTTAGCTGGCGGTTAGACCTTAATTATAGGAGAGATATTGGGAGCCACTGAACTCAATGCATGGATTCGCTCATGTTGGGAAATGACCCTCTGTTATGTGCCGTGGACTGACATCAAAGCATTTGGCAACTCCAACTTTTTTACGGCACTTGCTGGCTCACTGGCCGGGGCTTTCGCAGGCGCGTACATTGCTCAACGAATCGCCAATAGAAACAAGGATCGGGATGAGCTGCTCAAGGAGATCCGGAACACAAACGCTGCAATCACGCTGTCCGTTGGCATCTGCAACTCTGCAGTCAATATGAAGCAACAAAACATAAAGTCTCTCAAGGAAGACTTTATGACTGCGCGAGCAGAACTACTTGAAATCAGGCAAAAGTACCAACCCGGCGTGATTCAGGGCGACTCAGAATTACATAAATTCAACTTTAAGTTCGACCTACGGGCACTGCCGATGCCCCAGCTGCCAACCGAAACACTTCAGAAGCAAATCTTTGAGAAGCTTTCAGTAGGAAATCGACCGTTAAGCGCCGTCGTGTCGTTGATAGAGTCCACAACCTTGCTTCGCGAAGCAATCGAGAAGCGAAATCAGCTCATCGAACAATATACGGCTGAATCAGCATTCAAAGACCCGCTGTTTTATCTGCGTTACTTTGGACTTTCATACAGTGAAGATCCTGTTGACCTTGTCTATCCGAACTTAGTAGATGCCATTTACAGTTACGCGGACGACGCTATCTTCTTCAGCCATCTTCTTTGTGATGACCTGAGCGAATCCGGTAGAGAACTTTCTGCAGAATTCAAGAAGAACTTCGGGAAAGGAGCACCACCAGTCAATAAAGCCAACTTCGAGAAACCATTGACCGCTGGATTACTGCCAGGTAACGAAGCCTATGCGGATTGGTTGAATGGGTTCGTCAAGAAGAAATGAACAGTTTAGCGAGAAGCAGAATCCTCATTATCGCCGGACCGAATGGCGCTGGTAAGACCACCTTTGCCGAGGAGTTTTTGCCTAACGAGGCGGACTGCCCCATTTTTGTGAATGCGGACCTGATTGCCGCCGGGCTTGCACCCTTCGACTCGGAACGTGCCGCAATCAAGGCCGGGCGGCTGATGTTGGAGGAAATCTTTGACCATGTTCGTCGGGGAGAGAGCTTTGCTTTTGAAACGACCCTGAGTGGCCGGCGCTATGCCCGGCACATTCCGGCTTGGCGGAAGAAGGGCTTCACGGTAAAGCTTTTTTTTCTGCGCCTGACCTCACCCGAACTGGCCATAGCGCGGGTACAGCAGCGGGTGAAAGCAGGCGGCCATAATGTCCACGAAGAGACGATCCGCCGAAGATTTGCGGCTGGTCTAAGTAATTATGAAGAAATATACAAACCGATCGTTGATGAATGGGCGCTTTATGACAATTCTTCCACAACGCCGAACCTGATCGAAGAAGGAGTGAACCAATGAGTGCAAAAAAAATGGATGTCCCCGACAAGAAAAAGAAGCGCGACCCTGATTTTATCAATGCCGAGATTGCATTGAAACGTGCCGCCCAGAAAGCACGAGTGCGTGCCTCACAAGCGGGTGTCGGCGTCATCGTGGTTCAGGACGGCCGGATCATTGAAGAGCGGCCGGATAAAGCCATCTGACAGCGCGATGAAGATCAAAACCATGGGGGAAACTAGGACACTTCCCGGATTTAATCGCTATATAGAAACAAATACTGGATGTCCCTGTCCTCAGGCTGTTCAAAAATGCTCAGATGCAAGGCTTCCGAAGATCCGCGCTGCGTAGGCGTACTTTTATGTACGTCGGAGCGGCGCGGAGCGAGGAAAACGCCGCAGATGGGCGTTTTTCAACAGCCTGTCACTCCTTGAAGCCGTATTTCTTGAGCTTATACCGCAACATCCGTTCGCTGATGCCGAGAATGTCCGCCGCCTTTGTCTGGTGATTGCTCGCCTTCGCCATCGCCTCAGCAATGAGCTTCCGTTCCAGTTCATCAACCGCCTCCCGCAGTGCGCCCTCGCCAGCGGCTTGCCCGTCGGAAAGAACCGCTTCCGCGTCGCCGAAGGGAAGATCTTCCAGGGATATGACCTCATCCCGGGAAATCACCACGGCCCGCTCGATGATGTTTTCCAGTTCCCGCACGTTGCCCGGATAGTTGTACTTCAAAAGCAGATCCTGCGCCTCGCTGCTCAGTCCCGTGATGGCTTTGCCGTTTTCGGTGGAAAATCGTTTGATGAAATGATCGATCAGGAGGGGAACATCCTCTTTTCGCTCCCTCAGGGGAGGGAGAGCCATCGCAACCACGTTGAGCCGGTAAAACAGGTCCTCCCGGAATGCGCCTTCCTTTATCCTGCTTTCCAGATCCCGGTTGGTGGCGCTGATTATCCGCACGTCGGAGCGGATGATCTGGTTGCCGCCGAGCCGCTGAAACTCCCGCTCCTGAAGAAAGCGGAGCAATTTTACTTGTAGCGAAAGCGAAAGCTCGCCGATTTCATCCAAAAATAGCGTGCCGCCGTCTGCCTCTTCGAACCTGCCGATGCGTCTCTGGGTTGCTCCCGTATAAGCGCCCTTTTCATGACCGAAGAGTTCGCTGTCAAGCAGATTTTCGTGCAGGGCGCCGCAATTCACGGCAATGATAGGATTCCCGGAGCGGGGACTTAAGTTGTGGATCAGCCTCGCCAGGAGCTCCTTTCCCGTCCCGCTTTCCCCCTGGAGCAACACGGTGGCGCGGCTGGGCGCAACCCGTCCGGCCATATTGATCAGCTCCCTCATCTTCCGGCTTCGGTAGATGATCCTGTCCGTGGTAACGCCCTTCTCTCCCAGTTCCTGGCGCATCATTTCGTTTTCCCTGATAAGCGTGCGCCGCTCGGAAACACGGTCAACCAGAATCAGGAGCTCGTCAAACTCTATGGGTTTGGTAATATAATCAATGGCGCCGGCCTTCATGGCGTCCACGGCCGTTTCTATCGTCCCATAGGCGGTGATAATCACCACGTCGATCTCGGGGTTGATCCGCTTGACTTCCCTGAGAACCTCCATGCCGTCCATGCCGGGCATCTTGTAATCAAGGAGCACGATGTCGAAGTGTTCGGAACGCACACGCTGGATACCCTGGGGTCCATTTTCCGCCTCGAAAACCGTATGCCCTTCCCTGATCAGGAAATCGCGCAGCATTTTCCGCTGTGACTCACCGTCCTCAACGACAAGAATATGTAGCTTTTTCATAAGGAAACGCCCTTCTCCATTGCATTGGTCCCCGGGCAGAAAGAACACGATGCAAACCGCCCTCCCCCCGGGGCAGCCTTCAGGCATGCTTGACGCTGCTCTCCGTTTTTCCATTCATTCCGACCGCGGGAAGAATAACCTCGAACGTCGTGCCTTTCCCTTGACGACTCAGGACGCGAATTTCACCGCCATGGCCACGGATAATCTCGTGGGCCAGCGGAAGCCCCAATCCCAACCCTTTTTCCTTCGTCGTATATTCGGGATTAAAAATCCGTTCCACCTCTTCCGCTGTCATGCCGCATCCTGTATCGGATATTTTTATGCTGACGCGCTCCCGATCTCTATGTTCCGCGGTGATGGTTATGACGCCCTTCCCCGTAATGGACTCCATGGCGTTTTTCACGAGATTCAGGAGCGCCTGCTGGAGCTTATCCATATCCATGGGGATGGTTGTCGGGGGAGATGGCAAGTGCGTCTCGATACTGATCCCCTTTGCCCCGGCCTCTTCCCGAATGAGATTGACGATCTTCTGCAGCACTTCCGTAACCGGGAAGTCTTGCAGTTCCAGCCGACGGCTCTTGGAAAAGGTGAGGAATTCCTCGATAATCCCGTTTAGGCGTCGTATCTCATCACGGATGACCCCAGTAAGGATACGGAAATCCCCGGTCTTATCCTCCACCGCAGGGGCATATTCCCTGACAAGTCTCTGGCTGGCCATACTGATGGCGTTTAGGGGGTTGCGTATCTCGTGTCCCACGCCGGCGGCAAGCTGCCCCAGGGCAGAGAGGCGCTCGGCCTTTTCGAGCTGTCTTTCCATTTCCACGATGCCCGCCAGATGCCTGTTCTGATCATAATAGAGGAGCCACATGGACAAGAGGGCAATCACGACGATAAACCCGGTAAACATGAATATATTGCGTCTGTTTTCTGCAAGTATTCTGTCTGTGTCATCCCGTGCCAAACCGATCCGAGTAATGCCCATTACCTTGCCGTTGAGATAGAGCGGTGCGGTCATATCGAGAACGTTCTTACCCTGGAATACGACTTTCCTGCTCGCCAATCTCATTTTTCCGGAGATAATAGGGGAAAGATCCATCTCACCGGGCTTCCACTGACCCGGCGCCTGCCCCGCCTGGCCAAGCGGCATCCCACGGAGATCGGTAACCGTTAAGTAGACCATGCTCTGCCCCTGCCCTTGACCGAGCTTATCGATAGCTTTCTCCACGGAAACCTTCATGCTCCAGTAGCGTAAACCATCGCGATCCAGAGCAATGATGATAGTGCCGCTTCCATCCTTACGCCTTAAGGCGACAAATCCAATCTTCTTTTGTTTTCCCAGTTCGGCAAGATTTTCAATGGTTATTTTTCGTTCTCTGAGCGGACCGCTTTCACCGGAGAAAAGGTCTGCAGTCAATGGCCGACTCTGAAAAACAGCCTCTCCCTTTATATTCAACACCGCGACGAGCCACAATCCTTTTTCAGCGGCAAATTTCTTTAGGTAAGCGCGATCCAGTTTGTTGGCCTTCCAGGTATTATCGATCTCACGACCAAGATCGGAAAGGGCGGTTGTGAGCCATTTCTCCGGTGAAAACACTTCTTCTTCCGTAAGGGGAACAAAGGTCGTTTCCCCGACCTTGCGGTGGATCTGAAGCAGGTTATTCAGGTTTTCCTGAGCCAGTCGCTGGATAACTCCTATTATACCGAGCCCCTGGTTATCCATGAAGTCCTGGAATGTTTTATCGCTTCTGCGCAGATCCACAATGCCCATGATAACAATGAGGCCAATAACGATCGCACTCACGATGGCAACAGCCAGTGGCTGCAAAAAGGAGCGAGCATACCCTGGAGAATGATGCTGCCAGACAACCTTCTCTTCCTGCTTCATTAACTCTGCCCCCTCATAAAAACACCTTTTTGCCGCGAATCCCTGTAAAATATTTTGCATAATATATGGCAATCAAAGGCAAAACGAAAAATCGACAATTATGTCGATTCCCTGACAAACCCCTCATAATTGCCAATTAAGTATTATGATTGCACTTTCTTCCTTAGCACCCCTACATCAACCGACAATTATTGCCGTTTCCACGGAATTGCATGAAGGTCTCTTCCATCTCCGGTCACAGAAGATGCAGCAAATATGGGCATTTGAAGCCATTCGCATACTGATGGCATACCCTGTGCATTCAATAAATGCAAAAGGGAACTGCCGCTTGGAGAGAACGGGCATACTTCAGCCGGTAGTAAAAAAACACCCAAGTTTAGAAGGATTTAAAACCTTCACTCCTCCTGAAGCCGGGGAGGTCGGATCACTGACCTCCCCCTCCTTTTTTTGCCTTCTCCTCGCCGCGAGATTCTCCACGGGCACCAGCCTTATCCCCGTTGTCCTTGCCGGCCTGTTTCCCGCTTCCCCGGATCCTCCTCCACTCCCCGATTCTTTCCCGGATAATCTTTTCATACCCCCTGTCCGTGGGAAGATAGAAGGACTGCGCCTTCCCTTGGAGCTCATCGGGGAAATAATCCTGGGATACGTAGGCATCTTCATAATCGTGGGCATACCGGTAACCGTCGCCGTAGCCAAGACCCTTCATCAATGCGGTCGGTGCATTTCTTATATGCAGGGGTACCGGCAGCGCCCCGGTCCTGCCGATTGTTTCTTTTACCCTGCCGTAGGCGGTATACAGGGCATTGCTCTTCGAGGCTGTGGCGAGATAGACGGCAGCCTGGGCCAGGGCGAGTTCGCCCTCGGGAAGACCGATGAACTGAAAAGCCTGCATGGCGGAGACGGCAACGGTGAGCGCTCGCGGATCGGCGTTTCCCACGTCCTCCGAGGCAAACCTCACCATGCGGCGGGCAACGTAAAGCGGATCCTCACCGGCCATAAGCATGCGTCCCAACCAGTAAAGGGCGGCATCGGCGTCGCTGCCCCGCAGGCTTTTGTGGAAGGCAGAAATCAGGTTATAGTGTTCCTCGCCGGTCTTGTCGTACAGGAGCGCCTTCTTTTGCAGGGCTTCCTCCACTGCGGGGAGCGTGATCTTGCGTTGTCCACCGGTCAAATCCAGAAGGGATACCGCCGCTTCGAGGTTGTTCAGCGCCGCGCGCGCATCTCCGTCGGCAGACCAGGCAATATGCCTCAGAGCATCCTGTTCTATTGCGAGGGAAAGGACGCCCAAGCCCCTTTCTTTGTCGCTGAGGGCCCGCTCAAGGATAAGGATAAGTTCTTCTTCGGAGAAGGGTTTCAGGACAATTACCCGTGCGCGCGACAGAAGCGGGGCTATGATCTGGAAGGAGGGGTTCTCCGTGGTGGCACCGATCAGGGTTATCAGGCCGCTTTCCACGTGGGGTAAAAACGCATCCTGTTGGGCCTTGTTGAACCGGTGTATCTCGTCAACGAAAAGGACGGTCTTCTTCCCCTGTTGCCGCAGATGGACGTTGGCCTCTTCGACGACTGTCCTGATTTCTTTCACACCGGAAAGGACGGCCGAGAAGCTCGCAAAATAGGACTTCGTCTCATCGGCCAGGAGACGCGCCAGGGTTGTCTTGCCCGAACCGGGAGGTCCCCAGAAAATAACGGAGAACAGCCTGTCTTCTTCCAGGGCGCGGCGCAACAAACTGCTTTTTCCGAGGACGTCGGACTGCCCCACGTATTCATCAAGGCTGCGCGGCCTCATCCGGTCCGCCAGAGGCCGATGGTCCCGGTTCAGGTTCACGTCAAAAAGGTCCATCCCCATTCCTCTCCGGGCAATCCCTTTGAGCATACGAAGTCATCAGGGTTTGGGATGGCCGTCGATCGCTTTAAGCGCCCTCTTGATCTCTTCATCCGGAAGCTCGTAGGGCGCAAGCCTGCCGGACAGATAGTCGTCGTAGGCCGCAAGATCAACCAGCCCGTGACCGCTCCAGTTGAAGAGAATGACCTTTTCCCTTCCCTCGTCTTTGGCGCGTTTCGCCTCGTCCATGACGGCCGCAATGACGTGGCCGGTTTCGGGCGCCGGGATAAATCCTTCCGTGCGCGCCCACTTAACGCCTGCGTCGAATGTTTCCATCTGGTTGTATGCCCTCGCCTCGATCAGTTCTTCCTTGACGAGATGACTGATAATGGGCGCCATGCCGTGGTATCTCAGGCCCCCGGCATGTATGGGAGCAGGCACATAATCGTGCCCCAGCGTATGCATGGGAAGAAGGGGGGTCATCTTCGCAAGGTCGCCGAAATCGTAGGCAAAGGGTCCCTTGGTCAGGGTGGGACAGGATGCCGGTTCCGCAGCCACGATACTGATCTTCTTACCGAATATCTTGTCCCGTACGTAAGGAAGGGCTATCCCTCCGAAATTGCTGCCGCCTCCGGCGCACCCCATGACCACGTCGGGATAGACGCCGATCTTCTCCAACTGCTTCTGGGCCTCCAGGCCGATGATGGTCTGGTACATGAGCACGTGGTTCAAAACACTGCCGAGGGAATACCGTGAATCCTTGTTCTTAACGGCGTCTTCCACGGCCTCACTGATGGCAATGCCCAGGCTCCCCGGCGAATCGGGATGCTCGGCGAGCACCCGGCGGCCTGCTTCGGTCCGGTCGCTGGGACTGGGGATGCATTCGGCTCCCCACGTTTTCATCATGATGCGGCGGTAGGGCTTCTGTTCGTAACTTACCCTGACCATGAATACCCTGCATCCGAGGCCGAACATCCGGCAGGCCATGGAGAGGGCGCTTCCCCACTGTCCGGCGCCGGTCTCGGTAGAAAGACGCTTTATGCCGAATGCCTTGTTATAATAGGCCTGCGGAATCGCTGCATTGGGTTTGTGGGACCCCGCCGGGCTGACACCTTCATGCTTGTAGAATATTTTCACCGGGGCATTGAGCAGTTTCTCGAAATTCTTCGCCCGGTAAAGAGGAGACGGCCGCCACAACAGGTATTTTTCCAGTATCGGTTCGGGGATATCCAACCAGCGTTCCCTGCTTACCTCCTGTTCTATGATGTTCATGGGAAAAATCGGGGCAAGGTCCTCGGGGCCGACCGGCTTTCCCGTCCCCGGATGAAGGGGCGGATTCATGGGCTTGGGCAAATCGGCCTGGATGTTGTACCATTGCCGGGGAATCTCCTGATCGCTCAACACTACTTTTAGCTGTTCCATATCGCATCCCCCTTTAATGTTTTTATCGATTTTACATATCGGAAAGAATCCCCTTGTTCCGCCGGTACCACAGGTTCGGCATTATGTTGTACAGGAAACGGGAGACGGGACCGATGTATTCCTTCGTCCGTCTGTCGAACTGGCAGGCCTGTATGATCTGTTCCCTGATCTCTTTTTTGTTTACTCCCTCGTTGAATATCCGGTACGCACAGTTAAACAAGGGGCTGTACATGTTCTTTTTCTCCAGGTACCGGTGTACGTTCCTGATGGTGTTCGGCCCCTCCGGCGTGCCGTCTATCTGCGCCAGCACCTTTATATTCGTTTCTATCGGGTTGCCGTTGAACGATTCATAGAACATTTTCCCGTAGCGGTAATTCTTGCTGGCTTCGGACGAGACCGTTACGTACATGTCCCCGACGCCCGCCTGGCTGTGAAAGGCCTGGAAACTTCCCCCCAACAACTTCGAGAGCGACCGTATCTCCACTCCGGCCCGCGCAAATATAGTGCCGGGAATGGAGTCCCCCAGGGAGAGGGAATCCGTCAGTCCCTTTATGTTTGCCACGATGTTCTTCAGTGAGCCGCACGCTTCCGTTCCGATGATGTCAAAGTTATAATAGGAATACAATTCCCGCCTGTTGAACTTGATGAGGTCCTCCCGTATTACTTTCGCGATGCTCTTTTTTCCTGCCACGGTCACACACACCGGGTTCCCCAGGGCGATGTCCACATCAAAGAACGGCCCCCCGATACAAACTACTTCATATTTATGCTTCAAGTTATAGAGATGATTATTGATCAACTGGGACGGCGTAATCAGTTCCTTGGTGATTTCATCGGAGGTAAGACCCTTGATGGGAGAAATGAGACAGGTGTCCCCAACCTTTTTTTCCAGAAGCGGCTTTAAGTAGTTGAGAAGGTCGGGAAGCCCCGGCATGGTGATGGAAAGAACGATAAAATCGTTGTCCTCCACCACCCGTTCCAGATCGTTGGTGGCAAACACCCGCGATGAGAGCCGGGAAACATGGTCAATCCCGCCCTGCATTTTGACAAGATCGCGGGTCAGGTGCTTGGGGTTTAAGTGATCCCTATTAATGGTCTTGCATATATCGCCATCATGATAATACAGGGTCACCTTTTTATTATCCCTGCCGAACTTGTATGCGAACGACGTCCCCAGCCTCCCGGGACCGATAATTGCGACCCTGCTGGTATCCAGATTGTTTATTATCATGACGGATATATAAAGAGGGGCAAAGCCTGTCGCGGTAAAGCGCCCCCTCCCTTTCCTTTCCGGCCCTCTATGATCGATCTCCTCAACAAGAGCTCTTATCGATTAACCAATTCTCACAGGCAAATTCTTGAAACCCATCCGGGTCTGTACAATTTGAAGTTGGGATTATAGGTATAAAAGCGTTTCACTGTCAAACAATAATACTGGGGGGGCCGGATTAGGACTTCCATTGCTCGGCCGTGTCGCGAATACAATCCGGCTTAAGGTCCTTAGCGATACGGTTGTGATCGGGCAAAATCTTCAATTTGACTTTTCAGACTCGCCGGTTATATTAGCACAAGAATGAGGGAAGAGGAGAGAAAATAATGGAGTTATTTCGTGAAAAAGAAGGTATGCATTATGAAGGGTATTGCATCAGGCCCCCAAGCGAGGCCGACAGCATTCTCCTGCAGGTGACCCTGGGTTGCTCCCACAATCAATGCACCTTCTGCGGTTCCTATCTGGACAAGCGCTTCCGGATCAAGGATGAGAAGATCATTTTGAGCGATATTCGCTATGCAGCCAAACATATGCGGGACGAGGACCGCGTTTTTTTGATGGATGGCGATGCCCTGATTATCCCCCAGCAAAGGCTGATGTGGATACTGGACAGGATAAAAGAGCATCTGCCCTTGGTGAAGCGGGTCGGGGCCTACGCCAATGTCAAGGGCATCAAGTTGAAATCTCCGGAGGAGCTGAAGCAATTGCGCGAAAACAACCTGGGCATTCTCTATTACGGGGTTGAGACCGGCGATGACGAGATCAGGAAAGAAATCAGGAAAGGCTCCACGGCCCGGACATGCATTGAAATGGGGCGCCGGGCGAAAGAGGCGGGCATCGAGATCTCGGTCACCGTTCTTTTAGGCATCGGCGGCCGCGAGAAGTCGCTCCGGCACGCACGGGCAACGGGCAAGCTTCTAAGCGCCATGGACCCAAATTTTATCGGGGCCTTAACGGTGATGTTAATACCGGGAACACCCCTTTATCGGGATCATGTGCACGGGAAATTTCAGTTGCCCGATGAAGCCGGGATGCTCAGAGAACTGAGGGAACTGATCGCCCATACAAATCTGACCCGGGGATATTTTTTCTCGAACCATGCCTCCAATTACCTGCCGATAAAAGCGAAGCTGCCGAGCGGCAGGCAGAAGGCCCTGGACTTGATCGATTCTGCCCTGCGGGGCGAGGTCGGCCTCCGGCCGGAGTGGATGAGGGCGTTGTAATAAGCGTCGCTTTCGGAAGCAGCACGGCAGGTTTGCGGTGGGCCTTTCCCTACGCGACGAAGGCTGCTCCTTCTTCCGACTTCACCAGAAGATAAAAGTCGCATTGAGAACAGTTCATCGCCTTTTCGGCGAACGTTCCCTGGATCGCACCGCAACAAAACGATCCGACGACCTTCCAGCAAATGCGTCCGGCGCTCTTGCCGTCGTTTTCTCCGTTGTGCGTGAAGTTTACCGCTGCGGGACAGACCCCCAGTTCATCTTGATTTGGTCCCCCGGGTTCACGTCCACATTTCTTGTACTCCCAGCAATTAACCTTATTCATTCCCCCCCCCTCTTTTGCGCTCCATCGACAACGCACATATCTTATACGGTTCCGAAATAGAACGGGGAACCCAGCAGAAGGGCATCGATTTGCCCGACCATTTCCAGAATCGGCGTCAGGTCATCCTTGACCGCGCACTTCCCATAGCCGCTGCTGCCTGTTATTTTGCAGGCAAAGCAGCTCGCGCACCCTTTATAGTTGAACTCATAGTTGAACTCGTAAAGATAGCGCTATGCGTATACACGCCATATCAGAAAGGGGGTCATAATTCAACAAGTCTCGGTCTCCCGTAATCCACCACCAACTTTTGGATGGACGTGTTTTCGTACTTTGAGGACTCATTCTGTTAGCTCCCGATCCGGTTATCCGCTTAAGAATGCCATGACGGCCTCATATTTTCCAAAGTTTGCCGA
>CAZTLA010000018.1:0-28255 GCA_964614365.1 uncultured Syntrophales bacterium
GGCAATGCTACTATGATAAAAAACTATTGCAAGATATTTGTGCAACAGGCTCATCAAAGAATAAGAAAGGACGACTATAGGGATATTGATCTTACGCTGAACCAAGAAGGGGGCTATGACTAAGGAAAGACTCTGCATATAGCGCGCACCGATCCACAACTGGGTCGCCGGATTGGCCGTAGCGCCGCTGAAAACCCCCATGCCTTTGTAAGCCAGCATGTGGGCCGAATCAACCGTGCTGACGAATAAATAAGCAATGCCTAAAAAAAGCAGATAATGGTTTCCCGTAAACCTGCGGGTATTCCAGGCGATGACGAACATCCCCCCCGCAATAATTATGGAAAAAAGTTCTACCAGACTATGGAACAGGTTATAGTTATACAGTTTCGCTGCAAATAAACCGACAAGCGCAAGAAAGCCGAACATAACATCCATAGGCAACTCCTTGTGGGACAAGGGCTGGGTAATGCCTGTCCCCATGAAACGATGGTAAACCGCACCAGGAATCTCCCGCAAGGGGAAATAGGCACCCACGGGCTTATGCCCATGGTCCTCCAGCGTACTATTTGACAGCCTTCGCGAGCGTTAACTTCGCGGAAATCCCTATGAGTTCAAAAGCGCCGCATTCCCCTTTTTGCGGGAATGACAAATACGGTAGTTCCTGAGACTTTTTGCTGGATCAGAAATATTTACGGAATCGTTAATAATTTATCCGCTGACAGGAGCAGCAATACCGCCAGCAGGTAATAATTTGTTTTTTTGAAGACCGGGATCAGACCGTCTTCATTACCGTCGCACAGTAACTTGATCCCGTTCCAGACAAGCCACGAGGACAGAAGGAGGAGCGAAATATTCACCAGTACGTGATGAATCAAACCCATGACGGTCAGGAAAAGACCACTGACGGTTGTTGCAAGAATCCAGTTAAAGATTATCCGCTGCATCTGCGAAACGGAAAATATCCTCGTCAGACTCGGGATGCCCGCTTTCTCGTATTCGCGACCGTAGTGCATGATAAAGAGCCAGGAGTGGGGAACCTGCCAGATAAAAAAGAAGAAACAAATTACGAGCAGTTTCGGGTCCTGTAGCTCTCCTCCTGCCGCAATCCATCCGATGGCGGGAGGAATTGCACCGACCAATGCCCCGGGAATCACGGCAAAGGCGCTTGTCCTCTTCAGGACCGTATAAACGCCGTTATACCAGAGCAGGGCAAGCAAACCCAGTGCGCAGGCCGGAAGACTCCCCGTGAGAAAAAGAACCATGAAACCCGCAACCAGGAACAGGAGCGCCACCGAAAGGGCTTGGAGCGGTTTTATCCCGCCCGAGGGAATCGGCCTCCCGCAGGTCCTCGGCATGAGAGCATCAATATCCCGTTCCTCGTATTGGTTGAGCACCAGCGATCCGCACGCAAGAAAGAATACCCCCACCGTAACAAACAGTATCTGCCACCCTCCCTTCGGTGCAGAGAGCAAATAACCCGCAGCCGCCGAAAGTGCCGAAAGGAGCGCAACCCGGATTTTACACAGCTCAAGGTATGATCTGCACGGTATTTTCATTTCAATGTTTTCATGTATTCAATGATGGCATTCACTTCTTCCGGGTTAACCGGAATGACGGGCATAATATCGGGAAATCCCTTTGCAAGGTCCGCCTTGGGTTCCAGGATCGACCGGCGCAGGTAGGCCTCGTCCACCGTAACGGCTCTCTCCCTGCCCTTGGTCAAAACGGTCATCCGCTCACCATACATCCCTTTGAACGTCGGGCCGACCCTGGCCGTTCCGTCCGTCGTATGACATCCAAGGCACCCTTTTTCACCAACGATCTTCTCGCCGGACTCTTCCGGCGCCCTTTTCATCCCGGCGGGAGCGGCTGCCGCATACCAGGCATCGAAATCCTTGTCCTCCATGGCAACCACTTTCGAAACCATGACCGAATGCCCGAGACCGCAGTATTCCGTGCAGAAGATATCGTACGTTCCCGGCAGCTCGGCCGTAAAGGAAAGGTATGTCTCCATGTTCGGCACGCAATCCTCCTTGATCCGGAAAGCCGGGATGTAAAGACAGTGGATCACATCCTGGGACGTCAAAAGCAATTTTGTCGGTTTTCTGATGGGCAGCCTGAGGACATCGCTCTGGGCGCCGTTGCCGTAGGCAAAAATCCAGGACCACTGACGGGCAATAACCTTGACGGTCATGACCTCCTTGGGAACCGTTCTGATGCTGTCGAAACCTGTCCACCCGATGGTGAACATCACGAGAACGAGCAGGGTGGGTATGACCGTCCAGATTATTTCAAGGAGTGTGCTCCCTTCGATATTTTCCGGAACCGTCTTTTTCTTTTGCCGGTATTTTACTGCAAAAAAAATCATCACCCCCGTGACCAGGACAAGAATGACGACCTCCATCCACAGCATCCGGGAAAAAGCCGCGTCCACCTGTTGTGCCGAAGGTGAAGCCTCGGGTATCAGCATGTTACATCCTCATATCCCTGAACGCGACGTCGGTAAAGGTCAGCAGAATGATCAGCGCCAGCGCTAGAAGCGCAAGGAACAGCATGATCTTCACGATCCACGGTTCGTCCCGCAGATGCATAAAAAAGAAGACCACAAAGCCGGATTTGATTGTTGCAATGATGATCGGAATACCAACGGCGTAGTTCGTCACGTACAGTCGTGCCGCGGCCACGGTGATTGCCGTAAGCGCCAGCAGGCAGAGCCAGGCAAAAACGTACGTTCCGTACGGGAATTCCCGGAAAGAACCTTCCTCTTCCATCATCCCACGCTCCTATGTTATGAGATAGAATAAGGGGAGCAGATAAATCCAGACGATATCCACCAGGTGCCAGTAAAGGCCCGTATTTTCCAGTTTCACAAAATCCCGTTGATGGATGTTCCCCCGCGCCGTCAGGATCAGGACTCCGGAGACCACGGCAATACCGATGAGAACGTGAAGGCCGTGAAGGCCGGTCATTACATAGTAGAGGCCGAAAAAGACAATTTTCCCCCTGCTCATTTCGACCAGCACCGGAGAATCCGGATAAATGCCGTGGCGGATGTGCGCCATCCATTCCAGATATTTATTGATAAGAAAAATAGCTCCGAGCAGGATCGTCATGCCCTGTCCGAAAAGGGATAAAACCTTCTTTCCCCTTCTGAGCAGGACAATCGAAAGCGCCATCGTCAGGCTGCTGGTGAGCAGGAGAACCGTATTGGCAATCCCGAACGACAGGTCAAGTTCGGCGGCGGCATTATGAAACTCCACGGTATATTTTGCGCGGTACACGGAATACACCAGGAAAAGTCCCCCGAAGAAAAGAATCTCCGTAAAGAGAAATATCCACATGCCCATTTTTGCGCCGGCGTAATCAATCCGGTGCTTAGTTGTATTTATAGGGACCATGCTCAATCACCGGGATTTTCACAAAATTCTCCGTCGGCGGGGGCGAAGGGATCTGCCACTCCAGGGTCGTGCCGCCCCAGGGGTTCATGGGAGCTTGCTGCCCCTTGAAGATCGATCGGAAGAGGTTCCCGAACATGATGATGAGACCCACGGCAAGGATCCAGGACCCTATCGTCGAGATCACGTGATTCGGGTAAAATTTGGGCAGATATTGAAAATACCTCCGAGGCATCCCCTGGACTCCGAGAATGAACATGGTGAAATAGAGGACGTTGAACCCGATAACCATAATGAACCACGCAACCTTGGCGACTCGTTCGTCGTACATCCTTCCGGTCATTTTCGGAAACCAATAGTGCAGACCGGCGAAAAAAGCGAAGCCCGCCCCCCCGAACATGGTGTAGTGGAAGTGTGCGACGATGAAGTAGGTCCCGTGGAAATAGAGATTGAGGGAGAGGCTGCCGATCGTCAGGCCCGTCAATCCCGCTATGGTAAACAGAAAGATGAAGGCAAGGCTGAATAACAGCGGGGTGTCAAGCCTGATGGAACCCTTGTAGAGCGTGGCGATCCAGTTGAATACCTTCACTCCCGACGGCACGGCAACCAGAAAGGTAATAAACGAGAAAATCACCCGCGACAGGTCGCTCATGCCGCTCGTAAACATGTGATGCCCCCACACGATGTAGCCGAAAGATGCGATCGCGAGACTTGAGAACGCTATGGCCTTGTACCCGAAGATCGTTTTCTGTGAGAAGACGGGGAATATCTCCGTAACGACTCCCATGGCGGGCAGCACCATGATATAGACGGCAGGATGGGAGTATATCCAGAACAGGTGCTCATACAAAATCGGGTCTCCTCCCTTCAGGGGATCGAAAAACCCGATGCCGAACGACCTCTCAAGGATGATGAGCATAAGGGTTATTGCGAGCACCGGGGTTGCAAGAACCTGGGTCCAGGCCGTTGCATACAGGGACCAGCAGAACAGGGGCATGCGAAAAAAGGTCATCCCCGGCGCCCGCAACCGGTGAATGGTCGTGATAAAATTGAGACCGGTAAAAATCGAGGAAAATCCCAGGAGAATCACCCCGAACAAGGCCAGGGAAACATTCGTGGTTGTTCGTATGCTGTACGGAGGGTAGAAGGTCCAGCCCGTGTCGGGAGCGCCGCCGCCGATGAAGACCGTGAGAAGTATCAAGAGGCCGCCCAGGAGGTAGAGCCACAGGGACATGAGATTGATACGCGGAAAGGCCACGTCCCTGGCGCCCAAAAGAATGGGAAGGAAGAAGTTCCCCAAGGAGGCCGGTATGCCCGGTATGATGAACAGGAATATCTGTATGACGCCGTGGACCGTGAAGAGTGAGTTGTACGTTCTTGCAGAGATGAATTTCCCCGGTGCGAGAAGGTTGAACCGCATCAGCATCCCGAGGGCAACGCCGACCAGGAAAAAACTGAGAATGGCCGCCAGATACATGATGCCGATCCTTTTATGATCGGTTGAAAAGAGCCAGGAGAGGATACCGCCGTATCTGCCTTTCGTCCGGTAAAAGCTCGGGGATGCAACTGCGCCGTCTTCCCTGCAGGCCATATCCTCACTCCCAGTCCACACGCCCTATTATGCTTCCGCGCATTGAAGCTCGCCACATCAGGAGCCACAGAGTCTTCTTCTTTGTATTTATATAGATCAAATACAAAAGCCTCTCAAGTAAAATTAGCACATGGTAGGTTTATTGGCAGGTTATTACTACGCTACGATAAGATGTCGGCATTCCTTACACTTTAATCATTACCCGATCCCGTGAACGATTATTTGCATTCAATAGGAAATACTATAACCATTAAGATACGTTATATAACGTTTGGGAATCATGCCATTTGGCGCAACAGTAAAAATGGTAAAAATATAGAGGATCTCATAGGGGTTTTGTAAAGTATTTATGCCGATTTTCCTGCCTGAACAGAGAAAATGTCGGATAATTTTACAAATCACCCCTGTTGCTGAGCAAGTTTTATCTTGCTCCCAAAGGAACAAGAAGAAATTTTTTTTATATTTATATACAATATCATAAAGTTATAATCTAAGAAACCATTGATAGAGTCGCAGGGCATTAATTGGCATAAATATTGTATAACAAACACTATCAATGATGCCAAAAAACTTTTTGCAAAGGAGGAAAATATGAAAGGATTGAAAGTTTTGTTGATGGTTTTAGGAATGATGTTGGTGTTCGGCAGCTTTGCCAATGCCGCAGTGGATGTTGTACAGAGCCCTACCGGATATTTTGTTCCTACCGATGCGCAGAAGTACGATTCACCTTATTATCGTTGGTATGGGGACGATTGGGGCTGGACCCATGGCTCCATTGGCGGCTCTATTACGACTGCCAACCTGAACATATCCGCTTTTGATGTGGATTACTCGAGCGGTGAGCGTGATAAGATTTTTGCAAAAGACGATGGCAGCTGGGTATTTCTCGGGTATTTGGCCGGTGGCAATAATATATGGGCATATACGGACTTTAGCCTGGGCAGTAGTTTTTTCAATGATATTAACGCCGGCCTTGAGGTCATGATCGAAATAGATTCAACAGACGATGGCTGGGCTGTTACTCTTGCCAAGTCATCACTCACAACAGATGGCGGCACAAATCCTAATCCTAATCCCGGTCGCGTCCCTGAACCGGCCAGCATGCTTCTTCTTGGCTTCGGGCTGATGGGATTGGCGGGATTGAAAAGGAAACTCAGCTAATAAAAATTACAAATCGTTAAGATAAGGGTAAAAAAGGGCAGGGCCGGATCGGCCCTGCCCTTTTTTTATGTGCGCCCGCCTGAGAATACGGTCGGCACGTGTTTACGGAAAGCTGTTTCCAGGAAGAATCTTTCCGGTCTCCCCAATGGGCTCCATCACCGGCCTCCATCGCCGCCGGCTTCCGGATCGCTCCCCTTGGCACGGTCGAGGATGAGCAAAGATGGGGAGGTATGTTTTATTTACTTTTCGCATTTTTCGGGGTAATTTCCGGGACCGGTTCAATCTTGCAAGCAGGAAATAACGATGTCAAATACATCGGAATCAGAGCAACCGTCACCCATGGGCCGCCATGCGGCCACTGTGGCAACGGGCATTTTCTTGAGTCGCGCGGCGGGGCTGGTGAGGGATCGCGTTTTCGCCCACTACTTCGGAAGTTCCGACGCGGCCGATGCCTTCCGGGCGGCTTTTCGCATACCGAATTTCCTGCAGAACCTCTTCGGCGAGGGAGTGCTCTCGGCGTCCTTCATTCCCGTGTACGCCAATCTGCTGGCGCGTGGGGAACGGGATGAAGCGGATCGCGTCGCTTCCGCCGTGTTCTGTCTCCTGTCGTTCACGGTTTCCTGCCTGGTCCTGGTCGGCATCCTGGCTACCCCCCTCTTGATCGACGCCATTGCACCCGGGTTCACCGGTGAAAAACGGGAATTGACGATCCGCCTGGTGCGCATCATATTCCCCGGAACCGCCCTTCTGACCTTGTCGGCATGGTGCCTCGGCATTCTCAACAGTCATCGCCGATTTTTCCTCTCCTACGCCGCACCGGTTGCGTGGAACCTGGCAATGATCGCATCGCTCGTTGCCTTCGGCGGCAGCCTGGCACAGCCTGAGCTTACGAAGGTCCTCGCAGGGGGCTCGGTGGTCGGCAGCGCCCTGCAACTCGGTGTACAACTGCCCAAGACCACGGGATTCCTGCGTCGATTTCGCCTATCCCTGGGGCTGAAGGAAAAAAGCGTCCGAACCGTGCTCCGCAATTTCATACCGGTATTTATCAGCCGCGGGGTCGTGCAGATCAGCGCCTACGTGGATGCCTTGCTCGCCAGTCTTCTGCCGACCGGCTCACTGGCATCGCTCGTCTATGCCCAAACCTTGTACACCTTGCCGGTGAGCCTCTTCGGCATGTCCGTTTCCGCCGCGGAGCTGCCGGGCTTCTCGAGCGCCCTGGGGGACACCGACGAAGTGAAGGCCTCCCTGCAGAACCGGTTGAATGCAAGTCTCCGCCAGATCGCCTTTTTCGTCATTCCTTCCGCAATGGTGTTTCTTGGACTGGGCGATGTTATTGCCGGCGCCGTCTACCAGACGGGAAAATTCACCCGGAGCGATTCGGTGTACGTGTGGGCAATCCTGGCCGGCTCCGCCATCGGCCTCTTGGCCACAACCCTGGGAAGGCTGTATGCCTCCATGTATTACGCGCTCAGGGACACACGCACTCCCCTTCGTTACGCAATCCTGCGCGTTGTTCTTACGACGTTTTCCGGATATCTCTGCGCCCTGCCCTTGCCGCCCCTGCTGGGCTTAAACCCGCGCTGGGGCGTCGTGGGGCTGACGGCGTCGGCGGGACTGTGCGGATGGCTGGAGCTGGCCCTGTTGCGAAATTCACTCAAAGCGCGCATCGGTAAGACCGGCCTGCCCGTTTCATTCGTCCTGAAATTATGGGTTGCGGCCGGATGCGGAGCCGCCGCCGGCTGGGCGGGCAAAGTGATGATGGATGCAACCCATCCGATCCCCCTCGCCGTGGCATCTCTGGGGTTGTACGGCGTTGTGTATTTCGGCATGGCCGGTGTTTTCGGAGTGCCGGAGGCGAAAGGGGCGCTGAATAAAGTTTCCAGATTTGTCGGACTGCGTGGATGAAGGACTTATTCGAGGAGTCCTTCTTTTCACAGCCTGTCAGAGGAGGATGTTGAGACCCATGAATATTTGGATCACGTAAAGAAGGAGTATGACAAGACCGATCATGAAATGCGGGGTCCTCCAGGGAGAATCAGGCCCCTTTATCTTTCTTGAAGTAATGTAGCTTGTCACGATTAAGAGGGCCAGGCAGGATCCCGCCGCCATATGGAGAGGATATTCGAGCAGATGCCCCTTGTCCAGGTACACGATTATGAGACCGGCAAAATAACCCAGGATGCCGAGCGAGAAAAGAATGGGGCCTGCCGTCCGGTGCCGCTTGATGACCTGAAAATCCCGCTTGTCCCCCGCCCTCCTTTCCTTTCTTATCCTTAAGCCAAACGAGCCATGATAGGCGAAGAGAAGTGCGATGACCGCATTATAAGAACCGTGCAGAATTTTCAGGTAATCTACGTACGCCTTGTCGATCATTTATTCCCGCACCTCGATCATGCCTTCCATACCCTTCTCCTTGTGGCTGCTCATGAAGATGACCTTTTTCGCGCAGTAGAAGGGATAGGTTCCCGCCCTGGTGGGCGTAAAGGTGATGACCGTCGGATCCGCTCCCAGATCCGCTTTGACGTCCATGCCTGCATCGGGGGCCCGGAGCACAAAGTCATGAGGAATAATGCCTTCCTTCCTGATTTTCATCTCCACGGGCACATTCACTTTTACGATGATGTAATTGGGGTCGAAGAAATAGGATCCGCCAAGGACGATAACTCGCTGCACCCCATCCTTGTCGATGGATGCAGTAAACTCCTTTCGTTCCGCCCCGATGCTATAGGTTATGCAAATGAGCAGGAGGCCGCCGCCCAGCAGTGCATATTTCAGGTATCGCATTTTCTTGTCTCCTTTTTAGAGATTTTGCCGCATATCTTAGTGGACCGCCACGGAGTAAGCAATAAGAATAAATAGTGGGATGATTAAGAGGAAATACCTACTCCCTGCCAAAGAACTTGCCCTTTGTGATTTGATGCTTATATTGCGTCTACAGGCAAAGCATTCGTTGCGTTGTGGAAGATAGGGAGGCAGTATGAAAGCATTGGCGATGGGCATTCTGGCGGTACTCATGGTTCTTGGCTATCAAAATTCCGGTATGACTCAACAGGAGGGGAAAAGTGCCATGAAAGAAACTCAGAATGTAAAGACGGCAGGCAAAAATCCGGGAAGCATCAAGAGAGATTGGAAGAACTTCCATAAGCCCGACAACGCAACCCTGAAGAAAATGCTGACCCCGCTTCAGTACAAGGTGACCCAACAGGAAGGCACCGAACCGTCTTTCCGGAACGAATATGAGAAAAACAAAAGGGAAGGTATCTATGTCGATATCGTTTCGGGGGAACCGCTGTTCATCTCCCTGGACAAGTACGATTCGGGGACCGGCTGGCCGAGCTTTACGAAACCTCTGGAACAGGACAATATCGTAACGCGGGAAGACATGAGTCTGTTCACGGTTCGCACCGAGGTGAGAAGCAAGCGCGGCGATTCCCATCTCGGCCATGTGTTCCCCGATGGGCCGCCGCCGAAGGGACTCCGTTACTGCATGAATTCCGCCGCCCTGAGATTTATACCGAAAGAAAATCTGGAAAAGGAAGGATACGGGGAATACAAAAGATTCTTTGACAAAAAATGAGAATGCGCGGGAGGTCGGTATGAAATTGCAGCTTGTAAGTAGTCTGGTGTGGGTAAGCTTTGTTCTGATTGCCCTATCCGCGTCGGAACAGGACAGAGCGGCAGCGGCGCTCACCCCTCACCTTGAGAAAGCTACCGTCGCCGGCGGATGCTTCTGGTGTATGGAGGCGCCGTTCGATACGCTTACCGGGGTTGTTTCGGTCACCGCCGGTTACATCGGCGGACAACTGAAGAACCCGACGTACGAGCAGGTCTCTGCAGGCGGCACCGGCCATGCGGAGTCGGTTCAGATCGTCTACGATCCGCAGAAGATCGGCTATGAAAAGCTCCTCGACGTCTTCTGGCGCAACGTCGACCCCACGGTCATCGATCGCCAGTTCTGCGACGTGGGGCGCCAGTACCGGAGTGCTATTTTTTATCACAGCCCGGAACAGCGCCGGCTTGCGGAACGGTCAAAAGCGGCATTGCAAAAAAGCAAACCCTTCAAGGGGGCGGTCGTCACCGAAATCGTACCCGCCGGCGAGTTCTATCCTGCCGAGGAATACCACCGGCACTACTACAAGAAGAATCCCCTCCGGTATAATTACTACCGCCTCTCCTGCGGCCGTGATCGACGGCTCAAGGAGTTGTGGGGGGAAGCAGCCGGACACGCTCCCACCCAATGATTGACACGATACCTCCACACGTATCGCGCAATTAATCACCATCGGGACTCAGTCTGCTCGCCGCATTTTTGAGTCGCCCCGGCAGGGGATGGCCTACAATCTCCTCGGCCATTCGGGCGCAGACAATCATCGCATCCATATCGACCCCTGTTTCGATACCGATTTCGCTGCAAAGCATCAGCACATCCTCCGTGCAGACATTGCCGGCGGCTCCCGAAAGACCGGCAAAGGGGCATCCGCCCAATCCTCCCACAGCGGTGTCGAAATCATCTATCCCCTCCATCAGCGCCGCATAGACATTGGCCATCCCCATTCCCCGCGTATCGTGGAGGTGGAGCCCCATATGGAGATCGGGCCACCGTCTTCTGATCTCTCGGACGGTCTTCCGAATCTGTTCAGGATTCGCCCATCCCATGGTATCCGCCAGCATCAGGGCATTCAGCGTGGATTCGTACCGTGTTGCCAAACTCAGGAGCGCGTCGATCAAGCTCAGTACGCGGTCCAGCGCGATCCTGCCCTCATAGTTGCAGCCGAAAGCCGTCATAATGCTCCCATAGGTAATGGGAATGCCCTGCTCGGCATAGATTTGCGCCATCCTATGGGCCATCTCCATGTCTTCTTTGAGCGAACGGTTCTGGTTCTTCCCCGCAAACATCTCAGAAGCGGTAAGGGTGACCTTTCCTATCACGTCCACTACCCCGGTTTCCAAGGCGCGTATCAAGCCCTCGGCATTCAGATAGGTGCCGGTATAGGACAGCCCCGGTGTTTGGGAAATCTCGCGACAGATATCTTCGGCATCCGCCATCTGGGGAACCAATTTCGGATGGACAAAGGATACAATTTGAATCCGCTTTAATCCGGTCGCCGAAAGAGCATTGATCAACCGGACCTTCTCGGCCAAGGGAATTCGCAGCGGGTCGTGGACCCCCTCGAATTGGAATCCTTCCCTCGGCCCAACTTCCCGGATTTGCACCGTTTTGGGAAATGCCATATTCCACTCTCTCACCTGGGGGAGAAATCAACTTGAGTGTTGATATGCCTGTTGATAAGCCTGTTAATCGTTCTCTAAAATGCTTAAAATACGGCGTTTATTAGCATTATGCCCAATATTGAAGCACGCAATAATATTGAATATTATCATATAGTTCCCGGAACGGCTTGATATCTGTTCCTTTTTTTTGAGGTGGTCTGACATTGTAAAATCCTTGTAAACAGGCAAGGCGTAAAATTATGGCATTGGTATTACACGTATAATACAATTTATCGATAGAGCTCGGGATATTTTGCCCGAACCTTGGCTGCCAGTTCCGGCGAGCTCCGGCAGACCTTCGGGAACGTATCGAGCTGCTCATAGGGCTTGCAGGCATCGATCACCATGCGCGTGTTGTAGAGTCGCGAATAGTCCGTAATCAAGGTATCGAGCCGCGATGACCAGCAATGATCGAGCACCGTGGTGCGGGTCTTCGGATCGCAGCGTGTGCCCATGGCCCAGATCACGTCATGGATGTCGGTCGGGTCGATGTCGTCGTCGACCACTACGATCCAGCGGCTGATGTAGCCGACGGAAGCGACCTGGGAAGCAACCAGCCCGACCTGGGTCGAGTGGCCGAAAAAGCGCTGCTTGACGGAGATCACGCAGAATGTACGCCCCGAACCGGCCTGGTGCAACCAGGCGCCGGCAACATCCGAAAGCCCCGCCCCCTCGAGCGCATCGAGCAGCGCCGCCGAACGCAGAAAGCAGCGCTCGAACAGGTGGGAATGCGGCGGTTTCTGGCTCGCCGCGCAGGTCAGGATCGGATCGTTGCGGTGGTAAATGCGCTTGATGTGGATCGCCGGTTCTTCCCGGGCGTCCCCGGCATAGTAGCCGTGCCATTCGCCGAAGGGGCCCTCGAGCGTAGTCTCGTCCGGCATGATCTCGCCTTCGAGAACGATCTCGGAACGTGCGGGAAAAGGCAGCCCCGTCACTTCGCCTTCGATCAGTTCCACCGGCTGGTCCATCAAGCCGCCGGCCCATTCGTATTCCGGCATCGTGTCCGGCATCGTATAGGCTGCGGCAAGGTAGGTGACGGGATCACAGCCGACGATGATAAGCACCGGGCAGGGCTTTCCCGCTTTCAGGTACTTGTCGCGTTGAACCCGGCCCTGCTTGCCGTTTGAAATATACGAGGCGCAGATATTCGGCCCCTTCACCTGCACGCGGTAGGTGCCGACGTTGATGCGGCCGGTCTCCGGGTCGCGGGTCACGACGCCGCATGCCGTTCCGATATAGCGGCCCCCATCATCCTCGTGGTGCACCGGCACCGGCAGCTTCAGCAGGTCGACCTCTTCGTCGCGCATGATGTTCTCGAGCACCGGGCCGTCTTTTACCGTCTTGGGTGGTACGCGCTTGAATCCTTTCTTGATGTGCTTGCGAAAATGGTCAAGCATTTCCTTTCGATTATCGGAAAGCGTCGGCTCCATGCCGAGCACCGTCGCCAGGCGAAAGGGCGAACCGAACATGCCGTAGGCGCAGCGGTATCCCTTGGGATAGTCGGGTATCTCGTCGAAGACCAGCATCGGCGCCTTCTCGACCTTCTGCCGGTAGAGCACCTCGGTTACCGCACCCAGTTCCCGGTTCCAGTGGGCATTATTGACACGGGCCAATTCACCGCGCCTTTCCACTGCGTCGATGAACGTGCGCAAGTCGTTTTGCACTGTTGCTTCATTGATGTCTGTCATATCTATCCTCCGTACTGGAATTGAATCCGGAAGCAACCATATCACCGTATGTCATGCCGGACCCTGCACCCCCTCTTTTTTATATCTTGCCCTCCGCTTTCAGTTTCTCCACGATATCCTTTTCCAGGGCCTTCTTGTCGATCTTCTGTCCTTCCGCCACCATGGGCAGCGCATCGATGATCTCCAGTCTCTCCGGCAGCTTGTAGGGCGCGATGCTTTTCTCTTTCAGGAACGAAACCATCTCCTCGAACGTGAAACGCCGACCTTGCGCCGGGACCACGTAGGCGCACGCCCGCTCGCCCATGACGGAATCCGGCATCTTGACAATCGCCACATGGGCCACATGGGGGTGGGTAATGAGCAGGTGTTCAATCTCCACCGGATACACATTCTGACCGCCGCGAAGAATCATCTCCTTCTTGCGGCCCACGATCATCAAACGGCCCGCTTCATCAAACGTGCCCAGGTCGCCCGTCTTATACCAGCCGTCTTTCGTCCATATCTGCCAGGTGGTTTCGGGATCTTTAAAATAGCCGGAAACTGCCGCCGGTCCCCGCAGGAATACTTCGCCGGATTCGCCGGGAGCGACCTCCGCGCCTGCCTCATCGACCAATCGAACTTCCGCCGCGGCATACGGCCTGCCCACCGTGCGAAAACGAACTTCCGGGGGCTCGTCGAGAGATCCCTTGCAGGCAGCGGAACAGTCAATGGCACTATAATTTTGTACGATGGGACAGCCCAGCTTCTTTTCCACCGCCACCGCCACTTCAAAGGGAAGAGGCGCCCCCATGGTCATGACGGCCCGCAGGGAACTGATATCATATTTATCGAAATCCGGGTGTTCGACGATCATGGACAACTGGGCGGGAACCATCGGGGCAAAGGTCACCCGTTCTTTTTCAATGGTTTCCAGCGCCTCCAGGGGAGAAAAATGCTCCAGCATCACGATCTTGGCAACAGCCAGGGGTGCGCCAAGGTACACCCGGCCATTGGAGCCGCCGGCAGTGGGACTCAGGGCGATAAGAATATCTTCACGGGTAATCCCGAGATCTTCTACGCAGGCCATCTCCCGGCACATGAAAGAACATATGGGATTCTCCACGAACTTCGGCAGCCCCGTTGTTCCCGTGGTGGGCAACACGAGGGAGAATTCCTCCGCCCTCGTTCTTATCGCTTCCAGGGATGCACGGGAATAGTTTCTGCCCGGCGGTTTGCGCAACATTTCCTGCAAGGAAATCGTGCCTTCCGGCACCTCGTCTCCCAGCACGAGCACGTGTTTGAGCGTGGGGAGCTGCGGACGAAGCTCACGGATCATTTCATAATGATCGAAGTTCCGAAACTTCCCGGGAATCACCACCGCTGTCGCTTCCGTACGTCCGAGTGAATGGATCATCTCCGTGTGCCGCCAGGTCCGCAAAACCGGCAGGCACAACGCCCCCGCACGCTCACAGGCCACCCGCAACAGGCACAGTTCCACACAGTTGGGCAGTTGAACCACCACCAATTGATCCTTCCCGATCCCCAACTCCAGAAAACCGAGGGCAAGCCGGTCTATCCACTCATTCGCTTCTCTCCACGTCAGTCTGTTCCTGGAGTCTACAATCGCCTCCTTGTCGGGATAGTCTCTCGCGTTGCGTTCCCAGAGATCTGAGGTGGTCACGGAGCTCCAGTAGCCTTTCTTCCGGTATTCCTCATACATCTCCGGGGTATATCGTGTTGGTATTGCCACTATCCTTGCCTCCTTGCCGCCTGCTCCGACGCACGCTGAAACGCACGACGCGTCAGAACAGGGATCATTTCTCTCCGGTACCGGGGAGAAGACGCCGTGTTCGCCACGGGTTTCGCCGTCTTCTGCACGAGCAAACCTGCTTCCTCCACCATCTCATCGGTCACGCTCCGGCCTTTGAACAGCGCCTCCACACCGCGGACCCGCAGGGGAGACGGACCCGTCGCGCTCAGGACGAGACGGGCATCGTTGCATTTCCTTCCCTCCTTCGGGGTATCGAACTCCAGGAAGAGCGAGATGCCCAGCAAGGGAAAATCGATCGTGTCCCTGAGCCTGAGCTTCTGGTAGGAAAACCCCCCGCATCGGGGCAGTTTCGGAATCTTGATCTCCGTCAGGATTTCTCCTTCCTCCACGACCGTCGGCTTGAGCGCCGATCCGGTGAAGAAATTCTCCATCGCCACCTCCCTCGATCCTCGTAGACCGGCGATGGCAACCACCGCATCCAAGGCCATCAGGGGACCGGCAACGTCGCCGGAGTACACTGCGTGACACATCTTCCCCCCCTTCACCACGTGGCATAGATCCCCACCGAGCCGGAAGCAGAGCGGCCAGCGCTTCCGAAAAATGGGGGGCTGATTATAGTAAGTGCACCGGCTCTCCTGGCACAGGTTCCCGCCGATCGTACCGGAATTGCGAAGAAGCGGCGAGCTGGTAAGCCCGACCACATCCCGCAGGAATTCCCATCCGGACATGGCAGAGACTGCATCTGCCATGTCCGTGAGCGTGGTGAACGCCCCGATCCGGAGTCCGCCTTTCGGCAAGGCTTTGATGCCGCGCAATTTGGCAATGTTTTCCAGTCCGATCACCCGCTTTGGCGTACAGATGCGATCCTTCATCCTGACAAACAGATCCGTGCCGCCGGCAACAAAAACGGCATCCTCGCCAGATAATGACAGGGCCTTGGATAACGTCGATGGAGTCAGATATTCAAACCGGGGAAGGCTCATGGCTGCCCTCCTTTGCGTTGATTAGTCTGATTCACGGCATCGATGATGTCCCCCGGAGTGATCGGGACCTTTTTGAACCAGATGCCGATGGCATCATGGACGGCGCTGACCAGAGCGGGCATGATGGCTACCTGGATGCCCTCGCCGCTCTCCTTCGCGCCGAAGGGACCGACCGCATCGATCGTATCCGTGTGCGCGCTTTCCACATTGCAGGCATCGAGGGCCGTCGGCATCCGGTATTCCAGGAAGGACGGGTTCATCGTCTGCCCGTCCCTGCGGATGATAACCTCGGTGAAGGTATGGCCGATCCCGCCGATGGCCGATCCCTCCAGCTGTCCCTCGGCAAGCATCTCGTTGATGGGCTGTCCGCAGTCGTGGATCATGGCGAGCCGGCACACCTTCACCCGTCCCGTTTCCCCGTCAACCTCGACCTCCGCAACCTGCGTCCCGAAGGAATAGGCGCCTGAACTATTCCCCAGGCCCGTATCAAAGTTTGGTGGGTCGATGCCCTCGGGTGACCAGTATCCTCTGCCCAAAATCGTTTTGCCCGTGCCCGAATACTGGGCCGTCTTGACGAGCCTGTCGAAGGGCATGCCCTTGTCGGGACTGCCCGTCACCGTTACACGCCGGTCCCTGAACACGATATCCTTGACGTCCGCCCCCAGGGCTTTGGCGGCAACCTCGGCCAATTGCCGACGAGCGTCTTCAGCCGCCAGTTTGACTGCGTTCCCCGCAATAAAGGTCACCCGGCTGCCATACACCCCCGGGTCCACCGGGGTGATTTCCGAGTCGAGCGTACCGCAGCGGATATCCTCAAGCCGGACACCCAATACCTCCGCGGCGATTTGCGAGAGAACCGTGTCGGACCCCTGCCCGCAGTCCGTGGAGCCCGTGACGAGAGCGATGCTCCCGTCTTCATGCACCTTGATCAGGGCGGCACAGGTATTGTGACCGGCCAGACGGGGACCGCAGATAAAACCGTAGGACGCCACGCCGACGCCACGCCTGCGTTTGGAATCTCCCGCGGCGCGCGCCTCTTTTCGCCATTTCTCCGCAATGCTTTTTCCTTCCCGGATGCACTCTTCGAGCCCGCACGTCGTTATCTTGAAGCCATGGCCTGTTGTCTCGCCGGGCCGGACCGCGTTTTTCAAACGCACGTCGACCGGGTCAAGTCCCATCTCCTGGGCGGCCATCTCCAACTGCACCTCGGCGGCGAAGCGGACCTGGGGAACGCCGTGGCCCCGCATTGCGCAGGAGGTCTGCGTGTTGGTGTGAACTCGATAGCCGTGCGCCCTGAGGTTCGGAACCCGATAGGGAAAATCCAGAAACGTGCACATCAGGTAGAGACTCATGGCGCCTATGCCCTTGTATGCGCCCCCGTCGGCGATGATCTTTGCCTCCATCGCCGCAAGGGTCCCGTCCTTCAGGAGACCCGTCTTGATCCTGATCAGGGTGGGATGACGCTGCCGGTAGGCGTAAAGGACCTCCTCCTGACTCGCCACGACCTTGACCGGCCGCCCCGTCTTCTTCGACAGGAGTGCGGCGCAGAAGTCCACGCTGAACATCTCGTTCTTGCCGCCGAACCCCCCGCCGAGGCAGGGCTGGATGAACCGGACCCGGCTCGGGGGAATCCCCAGCGCCTTGCCCATGTTGCGATAGGTGAAATAGGGGCTCTGTTTCGAACCCCAGAACGTCAGCTTCCCCGAGCTGTCCCAATTCGCGAGCGCCGCATGGGGCTCCAGGAAGCCGTGCCGGATGGCCGCCGTCGTGAACTCATCCTCGCGGACGTAATCGCACCCGGCGAAGGCCTTCTCCACGTCCCCGAAGCTCAAATTCGTCTCGAAGGAGATGTTTCCCGGCGCGTTCTCATGCACCAGCGGCGAACCCTCGGCCATCGCAGCAACGGGGTCCAGCACGGAAGGAAGAATCTCGTACTCCACCCCGATCAGCTCCAGCGCATTCTCAGCCGTCTCCTCGTCGACCGCCGCCACCGCGGCGATCTCGTCGCCGATGAAACGGACCTTGTCGAGCGCCAGATAGGGCTCGTCCCCCTCCGCGGCTATGCCGCCTGCCTTGAAGCCGGTCGTGTCCTTCCCCGTCACCACCGCCCGGACCCCCGGTAGCGCCGCCGCCTTCGCCGTATCAATGGAGATGATTCTCGCGTGAGGATAAGGGCTGCGCAGGATCTTCCCGTGCAGCATTCCCGGCAGGGAAAGGTCTCCGGCATACTTCGCCTCGCCCGTAACTTTTACAATGCCGTCCACGCGGGGAAGACGTTTGCCGATGTTTACGTAATCCGTCTTCATGCCCCTCCCTCTCCCGCGGTGGCCCGCATCGTGCGTGATGCCTTCTCTACGGCCTCCACGATCTTGACATAGCCGGTGCAGCGGCACAGGTTCCCCGATAGCCCTCTCTTTATTTCGTCCACGGAAGGACTACCGTTCTTGTCGAGCAGCGCCTTCGACGTCATGACCATGCCGGGGGTGCAGAAGCCGCACTGAATCGCTCCCGACTCGTGGAAGGCCGATTGGATCGGATCCAGTTTGCCGTCTTTTGCCAAACCCTCGATGGTCACTATCTCCTTCTCCCGCGCCTGAACGGCCAGCACGAGACAGGACTGGACTGCCCTGCCGTCAATGATCACCGTGCACGCCCCGCATTCCCCCTTGTCGCATCCCTTTTTGGCGCCGGTGTATCCGATCACATCCCTCAGCACGTCGAGCAGGGTCCAGTGGTCTTCCACAACCGCCTTGAAGTCCTGTCCGTTGACACGCAGCATAATCTCTCTCATGATACCTCCTCGCGGCTGCAGATGAGACCCCGGCCGCCTGCCCCTTGCAGGGATTAATCCATATTGAGGATCCTGCGGGCATTGCCCGAAAGAATCTTGTCCACGTCGGCCGCAGGAAATCCCAAGGATTTTATCAAACCGGGATAGGTTTCCAGCCGGTACGATCCCTGCTTCGGCCCGTGGGGACAGTCCGTGGCAAAGATGATCCGGTCGGGCCCGAATACCTCGTAACAGCACTTGATCGCCGCGGCGCTGCCGCCCACTGCCGTATCGTAGGAGAAGAGCCGGAAATACTCGAACGGCGGCCTGGGCAGCGAAGCAAGCTGGTGGGCTGAGGAGGACGTGGGATCGGTGCTTTCGGTGATGCGATCCATGAAAAAAGGGATCATCCCCCCTCCCAGGTGGTGCGACACGATTTTGAGTTTTGGGTGGCGCTCCATCACACCGTTGAACACCAGCCGGGCCAGGGCAATCGTGGTTTCATAGGGCCAACCGAATATATGCGGCAGGTCGTACAGGTCTTCATAGCTGCGGCCCGGCTGCGCCAGGGGATGAAAATAAACCGGGACGTCCATCTCCTCGACGACGGTCCAGAAGGGCTCATATTCCGGCAGATCGAGGGGCTTGCCGCTTATCGTGGTGGGGAGGTTTATCGCTTTCAGCCCGAGGGTATTGATGGCCCGTTCCAGCTCCTTCCTGCTCTTTCCGTCAAATTCGCCTATCGGGACGTTCCCTGCGGCAAGCAGCTTGCCTTTCGAATCTTCCATGACCCGCGCCATGTTGTCGTTTATTGCCGCAGCCAGCGCCAACCGGGCCGACGCGTCACCGGGGAACAGATTCGCGTCCAGCCGGAGAGCCGGGGTCACCACCTGCATGTCTATCCCGTATCTCTCCAACTGCGCCACGCGCAGGGTCATGTCGAGGTGTTGGGGCGTAAACGTTGCCATTTCCCGTACCCGGTCAACCCGCTCTTTGGTCCAAGCGCCGCCTGCGGCGGCGATCCGATCGAGGGACGCGCCGTGCATCGCATGGGTGTGAGCATCAATAATCATGAGGGGATCCTTTCATAAGCATAACTCTTGGATTGGACTGGGAGCGCATCCCCAAGAACTTGCCGAGAGGTAAGCGAACGAATGCTAACCGAAGCTTACTGTAAGAAAAAGTTGGTCCTGTGTCAAGAGAAGATTCGTTGCAGTGGAGCGTTTCAATTATCGGGAACAACGCCGGCGCTTCCCGGTTTACGTTACCGCCAGGTATTTGTGAATGATATCCGGATTATCCTTGAGTTGGGTCGCGGAAGATTGGTGAACCACCTGGCCCTTGCTCAAAATGTAGACATAGTCTGCAACCCGTAACGCCAGCTTCAGATTTTGTTCCACAAGCAATACCGATAACCCTCTTTGATGCAACTCTTGAATGATGCCGCCGATTTCATCCACCAGCATCGGCGCCAGTCCTTCGGACGGTTCGTCCATCAAGACGAGTTCGGGATTGGTCATCAGCGCCCTGCCGATACTCAACATCTGCTGCTCGCCGCCGCTCAGCAGGTCGCCGGCAATGGATGCCCGTTCTTTCAATAGGGGAAACAGGGCGTAAATCTTTTGCAGGTTCCAGGCTTCCGGCTTGTCCGCGTTTCTGGCGGCCATGGTCAGATTTTCCCTGACGGAAAGGGACGGGAATATTTGCCGGCCCTGGGGTACGATGGCCAGACCCATGCGGGCGATTTGATACGGCTTGAGGCCGATAATATTCTTATCCCGAAATGCTATCATTCCCTCCCAGGGCGGAGTAAAACCGATAATGGATCTCAGAAGAGTGGTCTTGCCCATGCCGTTGCGGCCAAGCAGGGCCACTATCGCCCCCCGCGCAACTTCCAGGGACACGCCGAATAAAACCTGTGTGCCTCCATAGGAGGTATGAACCCCGGATATTTCCAGCATAGTTGTCGCCTTATTCACTGCCAAGATAGATCTCCCTCACCAGGCTGTTGCATTGAATTTCGGAACAGGTGCCCTGGGCTACTATTCTGCCGAAACCGAGCACCATAATTCTGTCGGCCAGAGAGAAGACCACATCCATATCGTGAGCACTGAAGAGCAGGGTGGAGCCTTCGGTAATACTCCGTATCATCTGGACCATTTTAACGCTTTCCGCGTCGGACAAACCGGCGCTGGGTTCATCGAGCAGAAGTATTTTCGGCTCCGAGGCTAAAGACAAGGCGATTTCCATCTGTCGCTGTTCTCCATAGGACAGCGCGCCAACGATGAGGTCCTTCTTGTCCCACAGGCCCACTGATTCCAACATTTCCCTCATCCTCTGAAATCCCGGTTCCGTCTCTTTTACATATTTAAACAACTGGTGCCGGAGGGAACGTTTGCCGCTTAAGGCCAGCACTATGTTTTCCCTAACGGTAAACTGGGGAAACAACGTATTCATCTGGAAGGAACGGGAAAGTCCCCGCCACAGTCTCTCATAGACGGGCAGTTTTGTAACATCTTCCCCGTCTATCCATATCCTGCCGCTTGTTGCGGGCAAGACGCCGCTTAAGATGTTCATGAGGGTGCTTTTCCCGGCGCCGTTGGGACCGATAAGCGCCCACCGCTCCCCCGGCTTCAGGGCAAACGATAGGTCTGAAAAGACCTGAAGTCCTTCAAAGTTCTTGGAAACTCTTTCCACTCTTAAGGCGTCCATTCGCTATTGCCTGAACCTCTTCCAGAAACGATCGAGATAAAAGGCAGCCCCTCCCCGGAAGAACATGGCCGTCAGGATGAAGGCGGAACCGAACAGGAGCGGCCAGCGTTCCGGGAAATAGATGCTGGAAATATATTCCAGACCCAGGAGGATGGCCGACCCGATCACCGGCCCGTAGAGCGTTCCCGCTCCTCCCAGAATTACCATGAACATAACATCGCCGGAGACAGCCAGCCCCAGGTTGCGAGGCACGACGAAACCGTTGAAGTAGACGAAAAGCAGTCCGGCCAGGCCCGCAAACAGCGCCCCGATGATATAAACAAGGTATTTGATGACCCAAGTATTGTAGCCGAGGCTTTGCATTCTCAGCTCTCTTTGCTCGATGCCTTTTAAAGCGGCGCCGAAAGGCAGGCGGGTAAGCCAACGCATAATCAGGAAAGAAAGGACAAAAAATATGAGGACGAAATAGTAAAAAACAGTCGGATCCCATTTGATGCCGGGGATGCCCAAATTCGGGGTAAGTTTGCCCACCAGTCCGTCATCGCCCCCCGTCATGCTTCTCCAGTGCCAGGCGATGTAAAAGAGCAACTGCCCCAGGGCGAGGGTTACCAGCAGAAAGTAAATCCCCCTTACCCGCAAGACGATAATTCCGAAGAGAGCGGCCAGGACAACGGCGCCGAAAAGACTGGCGGGCAGAACAATCCAGAAGCTGTTTATGTCGTATTTCAGCATCAGGATGCCGCCTATGTAACCGGCTACTCCAAAAAAGGCCGCATGTCCCAGGGAAGGCAGACCGGTGTAACCCATGATCAAATCCAGGCTCATGGCAAAAATGGCGAATATCAGGAACTTGACCATCAGGCTTTGAAAATAGTCGGGCAGCAAAGGAGGGACAGCGATCAGAAGCAGACCCGCCAGGATAAAAGGCCCCTGCTCGATGATCCTTGCCTGAAGGCTGCCGGTTGTGGGAGGCATAGTCTGTCCTTTCACGTCCCTATGTGCGCCTCCCCAGAAGACCCTCGGGCCTAAATAACAGGATAAGGATGAGGGCAATGTAGATGGAGAAAGACGCGAGAGCAGGAAAAAGCGCCTTGCCGAAGGAGTCCAGGAGGCCCAGGATCAGACTGGCGACCAGCGCTCCTTGAATGGAACCTGTCCCGCCTACGACGACAACGATCAGCGCCAGAGTCAGGGCGTCCAAGGCAATTTCCGGATAGGCGCCGACAATAGGAACGCCAAGGATGCCGGCAAATCCCGCCAGAAAGGCCCCGATACAAAAAACGCCCGTGCTCACCAGCACCAGGTTAATGCCAAGGCCGCCGGTCATCTCGGGATTGTCCATCCCCGCCCGCACCATGGCGCCGATCCTGCTCCTGTCAAACAAGTGGAGGCCCACAGCCACTATGAGTCCTATTGCCACAAGCAAAAGACGGTAATTGGGAAAGTGCATGTCGCCGATCATGACAAAGCCCGATACGGGTGACGCGACGATTTGCGTTCTGGTGCCCCATATCCAGTTGGCCAGATTCGTCAGGACATAGATAAAACCGAAGCTTATCAACACCTGTTCCAGGATCATGCCGCGCAGGTGGCGGAGGAAACCGCGCTCCATAATCAGGCCTATGGCGGCCGCGGCGACGCCGCCCAGCAGCGCCGACAGGAGGAAATTTGCCCCCGTCTTGCTGACGGAAATACCCACATAGGCGCCAAAAAGGAAAAGTGCCCCATGGGCCAGGTTTAAAATGCCCATGAGGCCCAGAACCAGAGACAGGCCCGATGCAAGAAGGAATAGCACTGCCCCGAAGGACAGACCGTTCAGGAAGTTCAGTAATAAAATTCCCATGTTCCTGTTCTCACACCCTTCACAGGAGAGGAACGCTTCTCATCTTTCCCGCAAAGGGGGCGAGGAAAGTCTTCTTACCGGGGCGGGACGTCTCTGTAGGTCTGCACTACCTGCCAGACATATTCGCCGCCGACTTTGGCGACTTTGCAGATATATATATTCAATATGCCCAACCTGTCGGAATTAAACCGCAGGGGACCGGCCGGGGTTTCTATCTTAAGTTTAAGGATGGCTTCTTTCATCTTGTCGGGGTCCGTATCGCCCTTCGTTGCCTTCAGGGCTTCCATGACTACCTGGACGTTGACGTAACCGCCCATGACGCCGCTGTCGGCCGGTCTCTGGTTGTATTTTCTCTTATAGTCCGCCACGACCTTTTTGTTGAGGGCGTTGTCTATCGTCGAGGCGTATGAGCTCGGGCCTGAAACGCCCAAGACAATATCGCCTATGGAGGGAATGACGTCCTCGTTAAGTATGCCTGAGATATAGGGGGCGATGAGAGGCATTTTCTTATTGAGGCCGTATTCCACATATTGCCTGGCGAGACTGGCCCCGCCCGGACCGCCGGTCCAGGCCGCTAGGGCATCGGCGGACTTTACATTCGTCAGATAAGAAGAAAAATCCATGGCGTCAACGGGAAAGAACTGCTCATGGACAACGACGCCACCCAATTCCTTAAACCGCTCCGTAAAACCGGCCATGAAGTCCCGTCCGGCTATATAATCCGCCGTCATGGTACTGACCGTTTTGTACTTGAGCACGTTGTAGGCGTAATCGCCCATGGTGGCGGTCACCTGTTTCTGCGTGCCGTCGGCTACAAAGAGGTAGGGAAATTTTTGGGTGAGAGGGATGGGAAACTGCCGGGATTTCAGGCTGATGATTTTCTTTTCCATCAAATAGGGCTGGACGGCGTTTGCGACATTGGAGGCCTGGGGGCCAATGATGATGGGCACTCCGTCCCTTTCCACCAGTTTCCTGGCCTTATCCAGGGCGACCGTGGGGTTGGTGCCGTCATCCTCCACGATCAGTTCGATTTTTCTTCCCGCTACCGAATTGCCGTAATGCTCCAGGGCAAGCTCAATTCCTTTCCTGACCTGGGGGCCCTCATGGAGCAGGGCGCCGGTCAGGGGCAACAGGGCGCCGATTTTTATGGGTTTTCCGGCAGTCGCCGCCGGGGCGGCGACCGCCGTCCGGCAAACTATCAAGGCGAAAACACCGATACTTAAGAGGGCCATAAACCTGACCGTTCGTTTCATCGCTTTGTACCTCCTCTGTATTATTGCTCTCCGCAATAACCTCCGGAGAATCTTCGATCCCTCAGTAATAGCAGTTTTCACCATTCGTTTATTTCCTCCTCAACTCGCTTGCCGGTGAACGAACGAATGCTAACCGGTGTGCACTGTAAGAAAAAGTCGGAAAAGTGTCAAGGGAAGAATGGACATGCTTTATACGGCGTCAGGCGCAGTCAATCTCCTTTTATCCTCAGAGGAACCTGGGGGATATCACCCATACGTGCGTGATATCCCCCAGCATCCACCAACATCAGCCGACACTTCCAGCAGCATAATTAATCGGAAATTATTAGTATAATAAGTAAGTTAGTGTTCAGCATCGACTGCCAATGGTAGCAAGCCTCTATATGGCATGTAATTCGCTCTTTGATAAGGGAAGCAAATTACGTTATACCGCCGCGAAATTTTATGACTCTTTAAGGATATCTTAGAAGTCGTTTCCTGAAGACTTGGGAGGTTACGCAATGAAAAAAAGAACCTGCTGCTGGGGTTTAGCCGTTCTTGTTGTCTTGATCACGTCGACCGCCGCTTATACCCGTACCATTGTCGGATCGAGGCACGATCTCAGTGCCGCTTGGTCAAAGTACTCATCGCATTCAGTTATTATGAATAATTACGGGGAAATCTGCGTCTACTGCCACACGCCGCATGGAGCCAACACGGCAGCCGGAGCGCCACTGTGGAACAAAGCAAACCCCACGAGTTCCTACACGCTCTATAGCAGTACGACAATGGATACAAGGCCGTCTCAACCCAGTAGTGTTTCGCTTGTTTGCCTGTCATGTCATGACGGCATGGTCGCGCCCGATAAGATCATCAACGCGCCGGGCAGCGGTGCGAACCTGAGTGGACCATGGCACGGGCAGAGCGCGGCCGGTCAACACTGGGTCATGAAAGGCGGCAGTGGGCACGGCACCTGTTCATTATGCCACGATGGGTATCCGGGCCACGATGCTCGGAACGGCTACGTCGGGACCGATCTACGCAACGATCATCCCATTTCGATGACCTATCCGACACCCGCTCAAGACCCAAAGTTCAATACTCCTCCTGACCCTCAGAAAGGCTTCAGCAACATTAAACTGTACCAAGGCAAGGTCGAGTGTCCCTCTTGCCACAATGTCCACGATCCCGCGTTCAGCCCGTTCCTGCGGCTGAGTAATTCCGCGTCGGCGCTCTGTAAGACCTGTCACCTCAAATAATGCGATTGACAATGCTGGTTCCCTCCGCACGAATGAACCAGCCCCGGTAGGTCATGCATCGAGAACCGCGAAAACCGCTGCGTCATTTAACCAGTTCTCGTACCAGTTCCTGGACCTTCTCCCGTATATCCGACTTCTCCTCATACAATCTTCTGTGCGTCGGGGACAGGGGATCGCTGGTAGGTTCCTTATCAATCGACTCGACGTCCTTCCGCATGCTGAGCCCTTCCAACCCTTTCACCATCTCCCGCTGCCCCTCCTCGGATAAGATCCAGTTGATGTATACCCTCGCAGCATTGGGGTGCGGGGCCCTGTTGACAAGGTGTACCACCTTGAGCGAATCATCCTGGGAATTTTTCGCAGGTTTCACATTCTGGCCCACCCCCTTCTTCTGGAAGTCGAGCAAGAAGCCCTGTTCCATGCCGAGCGCGATGGGATATTTCCCTCGTGTCAGCCATTCCACCTGCTGCCGTTTATCCGAGGTGACGACAACTTCCTGCTTCTGAAAAAAATCCCGGACGAATTTTTCGCCGTAGAGCGTGTACAACTGCGCTACTGCTGCCAACCCGCTGCCGCTTTTGGGATTCAAAATGGCGATTTTCCCCTTGAATTGAGGGTCGAGCAACTGCTTGGCCGAACTTAACTGTGATTCCGAAATGAAATCGCGGTTGATCAATACGCGAAACTCGGCAAAATAAAGCGCCGTGGGAAAATGCTTCTGCTCTTTGTCCGTAAAGGTATACGCGAAGCCGCCATGCCACTTGCCGTCATCGGCGATTTCCGCCAAAACCAGAGGGCGGATCGGATCGAAAAATCCCTCGTCCTTCATATCATAGGTCTCCGGATTGATCCCGCTGATCCGCAGATCCCAGAGGTACTTGCCGACCTTCCGTTCCTGCGACAGCCTCGGCCTGAAGTCACGGCCATTCATCCCCGTATAATCAATTTTAATTTCCGGATACATCTTTTCAAATTGTCCGACGAATATTTTCCGGTAAAACTCGCTCGGATCGGCAGTCATGAACAACTTTCCTTCTTTCTTCGCCGCATCGACAACTTTTTTCCATTCGGCCGGGTCTGTTTTCGCCGCAGGTTGCGTTGATGGTGGTTGAGTGGTTTTTGAAGGCGCTGCCTGAACTTCGGAACCATATGCAAAACCGATAACCATTGCCATCATCATGATACCTGCCCGGATGAAACCTGCTTGAGCCCGACGCCCTTCCGCCATGCCTCTGATCATCGTTCCCCCCTCCCTTTTTTGTGAATAGAAGTCGCTAGAGATACCCCTTTTTATACAGCAACTCCGCATTCAATATTCCGCCTCCGGCAGCCCCCCGTACCGTGTTGTGGGACAGTGCAACAAATCGCCAGTGGAATACGTTGCATTCTCTCAGTCGTCCGACAACGCATGCCATTCCCTTGTCCGTGTCCCGGTCAATCCTCGTTTGCGGCCTGTCGGGTTCATCCCGGTATATCACCGGCTGTTCAGGCGCCATCGGCAATTGCAATTCCTGCGGCACGGACTTGAAATTCTTCCATGCTGCAAGTATCTGCTCTCGTGAAGGCTTTTTTCCGAATTCAATAGAAACCGTTGCCAGGTGACCGTCTATTGTCGATACCCGATTGCAATGCGCGGATATGGTGAAATCCTCGTAGGAATCAATTTTATTCCCGCTGATCTTTCCCAGTATTTTTTTCGGCTCTTTTTCTGATTTCTCTTCTTCCCCGCCGATGTAGGGGATTACGTTGTCAACGATGTCAAGCGATGCGACACCCGGATGGCCTGCGCCGGATATTGCCTGCATCGTCGTGATTATCGCCCTTTTGCAGGTAAATTCCCGGTGCAACGCATAGAGCGGCGCCATGTAACTCTGCAAAGAGCAGTTGGGTTTTACGACGATGAAGCCCTTGTCCCACCCGCGGTTTTTCCGCTGAATCGGGATGATGTCGATGTGGTCGGGGTTAATTTCCGGAATCACCATAGGAACGTCGGGCGTATGCCGATGCGCCGAGGCATTTGAAACAACTTTGATCCCCGCTGCCGCGTATTTTTCTTCCCATTCCTTTGCGGGACCGCTGTCAAGCGCGCTGAATACAAAGTCACACCTTATTGTGCATTCTTCGAGATTTTCCATCGGCTGCACAACGATTTTTTTTACACCCGGGGGGATGGGTTTTTGCATGTGCCATCTGCCTGCAACTGCCTCTTCAAACGTCTTCCCCGCCGATTTTTCCGATGCAGTTATGTAGGCAATCTCGAACCAGGGATGATCCTCAAGAAGTGTTATATACTTTTGTCCAACCATTCCGGTTCCGGCCAAAATGCCGCATTTCAGTTTTTTCATGGCGCCACCTTTTCGGGTAAATTCTTTTATAGGCAATTGTAATGTTGATCCCGGAAATAATCAACAGTCTATCGGAGCGCTGCTACTTCCCTTTGTCTTTCGCCCACTCATAATCCCTGTCTTTATAAGCCTCATCAGGCATCAGGGACTTCGCGCCTGCCTTGGCAATCTCTTCTTCAAACTTCTTCCGGATCCACGGATCCTCGTCCGGATATTCGATCTGGTCCTTGGCGCGATCCGCCACTTTTTCCGCAT
>CAZTLA010000019.1:0-11491 GCA_964614365.1 uncultured Syntrophales bacterium
GAACATGCAGAATTTCGACCTTCTGAAGGAACTGGGCAGGATACGAAAACCGGTGCTGCTCAAACGGGGAATGAGCGCCACCATCGAAGAATTCCTTTCCTCCGCCGAGTACATCCTGACGGGAGGCAACACGGAGGTAATTCTCTGCGAGAGGGGAATCCGCACCTTCGAAACCGCCACGCGCAACACCATGGACCTGTCGGTTGTTCCGCTCATCAAGGAGCTTTCCCATCTTCCCATTATGGTTGACCCGTCTCATGCCACCGGCAAGCGGAGCCTGGTGCCCCCCATGACCAAAGCGGCGCTGGTTGCGGGGGCGCACGGCATACTGATTGAAGTCCATCCGGAACCGGAAAAGGCCTTATCCGACGGCCCGCAGTCACTGACATTTCAGGGGTTCTCCGCCTTGATGGAGGATGTGAGAAAATTGAATTCATTTCTCGGTTTTTGATCTCTTGGGAATAGAGGGAATAGGGGACAGGCTACTTTTTGAGGAGCCACGATGCCGGGAATAGCGAGAGGACTTTGTGACGGACTTATCTATCACGTTCTCAACAGAGGGAACGGCAGACAGCAGGTCTTTCGTTATTACGGCTCGAGCGGCCATGTGTGGCAGGGGAGGTACAAGAGCTTCATCGTTCAGGAAGACGAACATCTGCCGGCGGTTGTGCGCTACATTGAAGGGAATCCGGTGCGGGCGCGGCTCGTCGAAAGCGCGAAGTGCTGGGCATGGTCATCTCATGGGGAGAGGATAAGCGGTATGAGCGGGAAGGTGTTGAGCGCTCTTCCCGTGACGCTGCCGATAAATTGGACGGAGCATGTTGACACGGCATTGACCGGCACAGTGATTGGGAATATGCGAAGGAGCGTGAACCGGCAAGCGCCATATGGAAGGGAAGGATGGATGCAGAAGCTTTGCGCTGAACTGGGCTTGGAAGCAACAATACGGGAAAGAGGCAGGCCGAGAAGCGTGGGAAAAAAGTAGCCTGTCCCTTTCTGCACAATAATTTACGAGCATGCTAAAAGAAAAATCAACAGAAAGAATTCTCCTTATCCGGCCGCCGGAACGGTATCTTCCGCACCGTTCCACGCCCATGGCTTATCTGCCAATCGGTCTTTTGCAAATTGCCGCTTGCTTTGAACAAAACGGTATCGCAGTCGATTTGATCGACGGCATTATGCCAAAAGAAATTCGATCTGAAGGGGACAATTTCTTTGGTGTGACTTTAAACGACATGCGCATGCAGATTGCTGCCAAAAATTTTGCCATCGCCGGCATATCGGCGCAATTCACATTCCAATGGAACAACGCACGGGAAACAGCCAGAATCTGCAAGGAAATAGCTCCTGAAAGTACTGTAGTGGTAGGCGGCGCCCATGCCAGCGTCATGTTTGAACAGATACTACGGGAAGATCCTTTTATTGACCTGGTCGTGCGCGGTGAGGGAGAGATTGTTTTTCCAAAACTTGTCAGGCGTTTACAAGAAAAAAAACCCATACATGATATTCCGGGTATAGCGTTTCGGGATCGAGGGGAAATAGTCTCGACCCCTAACGAGTTTATCCAAGATCTCGACTCCCTTCCTTTGCCGGCCTATCACCATGTCGATATGGAACGCTTTTTCGAGCTTACAAAAACCTATTCGACCAGAACAGCCTACGATTTTCCCGGATGGGAGCGTGGCATTACCGTTATAACGAGCAGAGGTTGTCCGTTTTCCTGCGTTTTCTGCTCCATACAGCTACATATGGGAGCCCGGTGGCGCCACCAATCATCCGCGTATGTGCTCCACCATCTTGAGCACCTTACTGCGAAATACGGCGTACGGTATGTTCATTTTGAAGACGATAATAGTTCGCAGGATCCCAAACGATTCGGCGAAATTCTGGATGGCGTCATTGAAAAAAAGCTCGGTATACGGTGGGATACGCCCAACGGCGTACGTGCCGACACATTCACGTTTGCGCTTTTGCAAAAATGTAGAAACTCCGGATGCACGCACCTGATTTTTGGCATTGAATCGGGCGTTCAGGATGTCCTTACCAAAACAATACGAAAAGGCGTCAGCCTTAAACGAATAGAACAAACCCTCGCAATGGCGCGCAAAGCCGGTGTGGATTCGCGGGCGTTTTTTGTCATCGGCATACCGGGAGAAACCAGGCGGGACATCATCCGGACGGTCAAATACATGATGAGTATCCGCTGGAAGTACGAGTGCTTTGGGGGCTTCGGCCTTGCTGTTCCGCTTTTAGGCACTCGGCTGTTTGACATTTGTAAAGACAATGGCTACCTGATACGGGAGCCGACCGCGGAAAATCTTGCTCGGGCGTACGTTGAGGATGGAATCATCAAAACGCCGGAGTTTGATCCGGCGTTCCTCAAACGGCTGCAGAACAAGGTTGCCAGAAATACCAAAATCATCCCCGTGCTGATCGTGATCCGCAAAATCATACGGCACCCGTGGTTGTTACCCTATATGATCCGGGAGATGCGCAGACTGGGCAGAAGCGGATGGTCGGGGCTATTTTATAAGGTCCTTTATTTTCATAATGCAATTGCTTATGACCTGAGCCATAAGAAGGAAAATCAGAAGAAAAGCGCATAAAAAAGGAGGATCATATGAATTTCACCGAACTCATCACCAAACGGTACAGTGTCCGCGCCTATAAGCCGGACCCCGTGGAGGATGAGAAGCTGACCCGGGTGCTCGATGCGGCGCGGCTGGCCCCCACGGCTGCCAACCGCCAGCCCATCCAGTTCGTCGTCGTCCGCACGGCCGGTCGTGAAGCGGAACTGAAACGCATCTACAGCAAGGACTGGTTTTCCAAGGCGCCCATTGTCATCTGCGCCTGTTCCCTGCCGGACCAGGCATGGGTCCGGGTGGACACCAAAAACTATCACGAGGTGGACGTGGCCATCGCCATGGATCATCTGATCCTGGCGGCGACCGACCTGGGGCTCGGCACCTGCTGGATTGCGGCCTTCGATGCCGTCGCCGCGAAGGAGGCGCTTCAGTTGCCCGACGGAGTCGTGCCCATGCTTTTCACCCCTCTCGGATATCCTGCCGATCAACAGAAGGAGAAGAAACGCAAGGCCCTGGCCGACCTGATTCGCTACGATCACTGGTAGTGGCGAATACTCCGGGCGCTTCCTTCCGCAACCGGATTACAACCACAATTCTTCGAGGAGGTAAACCATGCCCAGATTCGCACCAGCCCTTACCTTCGGTCCCGGCACCGTGGACTGGCAGGAGAGGATCAACGTTGACAAACTGCGGGCGCAGCGCGCCCAACGCATGCGGGAGGTCATGAAAAAACAGAACGTCCCCGCCCTGCTGGCGGCCGGCGACAGCAACAACCGCTATCTGACGGGATTGACCGGACCGGAGTTTGCCAGCGGCGTCTGGTACGTCCTCTTTTTCGCCGAGTCCGATCCGGTGGTTTTTGCCCATGCCGGCTACATCGGCCATTACGAACAGGAATGTCCCTGGATCTCTCAATGGCGTTTGGCGCGTTCCTGGCTGAACGGTATCTGCGGTCCCGAAGCCGCGACAGAGGAGGCGGAAAATTTCGCCACAGACATTCTGGCGGAGCTTACCAAACGAGGATTGAAGGATGAGCCCTTGGCCCTCATCGGCTTTGACGGACTCGCGCAGACGGCCCTCCAGAACAAGGGCATCACCGTAAAAGGCGGATCGGCCCTGATGCTGGAGGCGTCCGCCCGGAAAACGGACGAAGAACTGAAGTGCGTCAAGATGGTGGTGGCCATGGCGGAAACGGCATGGACCAAGGTCCTGGAGCATTTGAAGCCCGGAATACGGGATGCCGAATTGGCGCATATCTGCAGAGAGGCCATATCCGGCGCGGGGGCGCATATCGCCAAAGCCGGCTTCCGGTCCGGACCGCTCACCTGGGACCGCGGCATCAAGGATACGGACAGATTTATCCAGGCGGGGGAGATTCTCTACGGAAACGTGTGCAGCACACGCTACCTGGGATACGGGGCATGTCTCTACCGGACGTTCTTCGTGGGCGGGAGGCCGGGCAAGCGGGAAACGGACTGGTACAAACGGCTGGTGGATCGACTGGATGCGATCATCGACGCCGTCCGTCCCGGAGGCACGACGGCGGATGCGGCGCGACATTTTGCTCCCGCCACTACCTGGGGATACCAGGATGAACTTGACGTGCTGACCATCGAGATCGGGCACGGCGTGGGGCTCCGCCAGTACGAGATGCCGGTGATCAACCGCCAGTGGTCGCTCAATCACCCGCAGGTCTTCGAACCCGGCATGGTCGTTGCCGTCGAATCACGGGAAGGTGAAGCGGGCCACGGAGCGGTGCGCCTGGAAGACATGGTGATCGTGACGGAGAACGGCGCGGAGATCATCGATCGGTTTCCACGGGATCACATCATCGCCGTCCCCTTTTAAGCTCGGAATGAAGGCGCCCGGTTCCATTGAACGGGCTTGTAACACAACCCCGTTTCGCGTAAGAAACCAGTATCGTTAAGGAGGGATTATGCGTAAAAAATGTATTTTTCTCACCAGCGTTTTTGCCGTTTTTGTTCTTGTCGCCAACGCCTTCTCGGCCGCCGCGCCCTACTATGAAGGAAAAACAATCCGCATCATCGTCGGCTATTCCCCCGGCGGCGGCTACGACTTGTATGCACGCGCGATCGCCCGCCATTACGGAAACCATATCCCCGGCAAACCGACCGTTATCGTGGAAAACATGACCGGCGCGGGCAGCCTGATCGCCGCCAACTACCTGTACAAGGCAGCCAAGCCGGACGGATTGTCCATCGGCCATTTTAACGGCAGCCTTTTCTTCAACCAGGTGCTGGGACAGCCGGGAGTCGAATTCGACGCGCAAAAATTCGTCTTTGTCGGCGCCGCCGTCAAGGAAGGGATGGTTTTTCTCTTCACCAAGAAGAGCGGCATCACCAGCATGGAAAAACTGATGGCCTCCAAGGCGCCGGTGAAGATGGCCGGTCTGGCGCCGGGCGTCAATACCGACAATAATATACGCCTGATAAAATCGGCCTTCGGTCTCCCTATTCAGGTCATCACCGGGTATAAAGGCTCCGCCGATATCCGTCTGGCCATGGAGCAGGGTGAAGTGGCAGGCTCCTCGCCCACGTGGATCTCCATCCGTTCCGCGTGGAGCAAGGCGCTGCAAAGCGGCGACGCGGTTGTCGTCATGCAGACCGTTCCCGAACCGTTCCCCGATCTCCCCAAGGTCCCCCTCGCCATCAGCTACGCAAAGACGACGGAGGCCCGCCAGTTGATCGAGGTCGGCATACACAGCGCCGGCATTTTTTCCAGAGCCTTTGTTCTGCCGCCCGGCACACCCAGGGAACAGGTGCAAATCCTGACCAAGGCTTTTACGGACACCCTCAAGGATAAGGAATTTCTTGCGGACACGGAAAAGGCCAATCTGGATGTCGAACCGGTTGCCGCCGCGGATCTGGAAAAATCGGTTGCCGCCATATTCAAGCTCGACCAGTCAATGCTGGCCAAGCTCAAGGACATCCTCTTCAAACAGGAACGATAAGCCGATGTGAAGCTCTCTGCAAGCCACGGAGAATGCGCTCGCTATGGGATTCATATCTGCATGAGGGAGGCAATAATGAAAAAATTGTCATGGCTGTTATTGATGGTTTTTCTTGTTACCGTTCTTGTCCGGGCAAAAGAAGCCGTTCCCTCTGCCGCGCCCTATTATCAGGGAAAGACCATTACGATCATCGTGGCATTTTCACCGGGGGGCGGTTATGACCGCGTGTCGCGAGTGCTGGCGAGACACCTCCCCAAATATATTCCGGGGAACCCCACGATCATCGTGCAGAACATGCCGGGCGCCAGCAGCATCCTCGCGACCAACTACCTGTACAAGGTGGCAAAGCCGGACGGCTTGACGATCGGCACCTTCGAGCGGGGGCTCCCCCTGGTTCAGCTTCTCAACGTCGAGGGGGTGAAATTTGACCTGAGGAAATTTGCCTGGGTAGGCTCCATGGCAGTGGAGGCCACGATCATGGCCCTGCGCACCGATCTCCCTTTCAAGAACTTCAATGACGTACTCCACGCAAAAACACCGATTATGCTGGGACGCACGGGTCCCGGAGACAATACGGCGCAACTCGCCTTCCTGCTGCAGGAATTTGCCGGACTGAAGATGACGCTCATCAGCTATCCTTCCAGCCCGGAAATCATGTTGGCCATTGAGCGCAAAGAGCTGGACGGCAGGGGAGGTTCCTACAGCGCGCTCAAGCCGGACATCGAACGGGGTCTCGTACGCCCCGTTATCAGAAGCCGCGTCTCGGAGCCGGGAATAGAAAACCTGCCGGTGGATGAGGACCTCGTGAAAGACCCCCGGGGAAAAGTCGTCATGGCGCTTCGGTCTTCTTCGGAACAGGTGGGAAGACCGTATGTGGCGCCGCCGGGAACACCGGAGCCGGTCATGAAAATATTACGGGATGCCTTCGCCCGGGTTGCCGCGGACAAAGAATTGAGGGAGGAGGTAAAGAAAAACATGTTGAAGATCGATTATCTTCCTGCCGAGGATTGTCTGAAAGTGATTCACTTCGTCGTGAATCAGCCGGAATCCGTCGTTAAGGAATTCGGCAAGTATCTGAAGTTTTAGCAACCCTTCATCTTTTGTCTTGACAACGGCAAGACCCTTTGTTTACATGCCGGATAATCACATATACCACTGCTCCAGGGAGGACATGCATATGGCGAAAGCGACAAAGCTTATTTATTTTTTCGGCAACGGCGCCGCCGAAGGGACAGGCACGATGAAAGACGTACTCGGCGGCAAGGGCGCCGGGCTTGCTGAAATGGCAAAGGCCGGCATACCGGTGCCGCCGGGGTTCACCATCACCACCGGGGTCTGCAACCTCTACTACGATCTCGGCAAACGCATACCGGCCGGTCTCGATACGGAAATGCGCAAATACATGAAGAAGGTGGAGGCGGCGTTGGGCGGCAGTTTCAAGTTCGGTGACGCCAACCGGCCCCTGCTGGTATCCGTGCGTTCCGGCTCCAAGTTCTCCATGCCCGGCATGATGGACACGGTGTTGAACCTGGGCCTGAACAACCGGACCCTGCAGGGCCTGATCGCCCGGACCGGCAATGAGCGTTTTGCCTGGGACGCATACCGTCGGTTTATTCAGATGTTCGGAAACGTGGTGATGGGCATCGAAAAGGACGTATTCGAAAAGATCCTCCACGAGAGCAAAATGAAAAAGAAGGTACGCCTCGATCTTGATCTTGACGCCGCCGACCTGAAAGGCCTTGTGGACAAGTACAAAGCAAAGATAAAGCAGCTCACGAAGCACGATTTCCCGCAGGATCCGTGGGAGCAACTCACCATGTCCCGCGATGCGGTTTTCAACTCCTGGAACAATCCCCGCGCCGTCACCTATCGCAGGCTGAACAATATTCCGGGCAACCTCGGTACGGCGGTGAACGTTCAGGCCATGGTCTTCGGGAACATGGGCCCCGCCTCGGCCACCGGAGTGGGATTTACGAGAAACCCCTCCACCGGCGCCAAGGAGTTCTACGGCGAGTATCTGACGAACGCCCAGGGCGAGGACGTGGTGGCCGGCGTGCGCACCCCCCGCCCCATCGTGGATCTGGGAAAAGAGATGCCGCAGGTATACCGCCAGCTCCGCGCGATCACGAGCAGGCTGGAGAAGCACTACCGCGACGTGCAGGACTTCGAGTTTACCGTGCAGGAAGGCGTTCTGTACATGCTCCAGACCCGCACGGGCAAGCGCACCGCGCCCGCCGCCGTCAAGATCGCCGTGGACATGGTGAAGGAAGGCCTCATCACCAAAGAGGAGGCGGTGCTCCGCGTCGAGCCCGCCTCCCTGGATCAGCTTCTCCATCCCGTCATTGACCCCAAGGCAAAGATCGAGGTCATCACCCGTGGTCTTCCGGCTTCGCCCGGCGCGGCCTCCGGCAAGGTCGTATTCACCGCCGATGAGGCGGTGGAGCAGGCGAAGAAAGGCCCGGTCATCCTTGTCCGGCCGGAGACAACGCCCGACGATATTCACGGGATGGATGCGGCCAAAGGAATCATTACGGCGCGCGGCGGCATGACCTCCCACGCGGCGGTCGTGGCGCGCGGCATGGGCAAGCCCTGCGTGAGCGGCTGTGAATCCATCGCCGTGGATACGAAGGCGGGCAAGCTTGCCGTCGGCACGGTGACCATCAAGCGGGGAGATTACCTGACGATCGACGGCGGCACCGGACGGGTCATCACCGGCAAAGTGCCGACCAGGGATCCGGAGGTAAGCGGCGACTTCGGGACGCTCATGAAGTGGGCCGACGCGGTGCGCACCATGGGCGTGCGCGCCAACGCGGACATTCCCCGCGATGCCGAAATGGCGCGCCGGTTCGGCGCCGAGGGCATCGGGCTGTGCCGTACCGAGCATATGTTCTTTGCCGAGGACCGACTGCCCATCGTGCAGCAGATGATCCTGGCAACTACCACCGAGAGCCGGGAACAGGCGCTGGCCAAGCTGCTGCCCATGCAGCGCTCAGACTTTAAGGGTCTGTTTGTAACCATGGATGGCTTACCGGTCACCATTCGCCTTCTGGACCCGCCGCTGCATGAGTTTCTGCCCAAGCGTGAAGCGCTCATGGTGGAGATCGCCGTCATGAAAGCCAAGCGCACCTCCGCGTCCACGATGGCAAAAAAAGAAAAGCTGCTCCATCGCGTCGAGGAACTCCATGAGTTAAACCCCATGCTGGGCCACCGCGGCTGCCGCCTGGGGATCGTATTCCCCGAGATCACCCGCATGCAGGCCAGGGCCATCATCGAGGCCGCTTGCGATGTGGTCAGGAAGGGCAAGAAGGTCGTTCCCGAGATCATGGTTCCCCTCGTGGGCATCGGCAAGGAGCTTACGAACCAGAAGGAACTTATCGTGGCCACGGCGGAAGAGGTGATGAAGAAGAAGGGCGTCACCGTGGAATATTCCATTGGAACAATGATCGAGCTTCCGCGCGCGGTCATTATTGCCGATGAGATCGCCAGAGAAGCCGAGTTCTTCTCGTTCGGCACGAACGATCTCACCCAAACCACCTACGGCTTCAGCCGGGATGACGCGGGCAAATTCATCAAGTACTACACGGACCACGGCATCATGGAAAATGACCCGTTCCAGGTCCTGGACGAGGAAGGCGTGGGCTATCTCGTGAAATTAGGTGTGGATAAGGGGCGCGCCACACGGCCGAAATTGAAGGTCGGCATCTGCGGCGAGCATGGCGGCGATCCGGCAAGTGTGGAATTCTGCCACAAAACCGGGCTTACCTACGTGAGCTGTTCTCCCTACCGCGTGCCCATCGCCCGGCTTGCGGCGGCTCAGGCCGGGCTCAAGGAAAAAGGCATGGGCGCATCGGTTTCAAAGTAGTAATGGCAAGAAGGGCGGCGCAAGCCGCCCTTCTTGCTTGAATCGGCAACATGCTCGTTCCCCTCTTTCTGTTCGAAGTCCGGCAATAAAATCCCGAAAAAATATTCCTTGACAAACCACATACGATATAATAGCAATTATGCTCGCTGGTCTGACCAGTATGCCACCAGTCCAATAAGAACAGTCCCCCGTAACAGGAATCGCAATGACCGTCGAGCTTCGGGCAGCCGGGATGGAATTAAAGGTCGCCGAAGGTTTGATCGAAGACGTAGGCAAGGGGTTGGCGCGCCTCGATCTCGAGGATAGCAAGGCCCTGGGCGCCGTTCCGGGCGACGTCATCGAAATTGTCGGCAAGAAAAAGACTGCCGCCAGAATTACGGGAACCTTTCCTGAATACAGCGGCAAGAAACTGATCCAGATTGACGGGAACATTCGAGATAATGCCGGCATCGAGATAGGCGGCACGGTACTGATCCAAAAAGTGCACCGGACGACTGCGACAAGCCTGGTGCTTGCCCCCCAGGATTTCAAAAGCCCGTTGCCCGGTGAAAAAGAACTGGAGCACTTCGGAAAGATCCTTCAGGGATTGGTTGTTGTTGCCGGGGACAGGCTGAATATACCGCTTTTTGGCGGTAAAGACCGGTTCTTCTCCGTGGAAGGCACGGCCCCCTCCGGAGCGGTAATCATTAACCAGCATACCCAGGTCAAGGTGACCAAGCCCGATTATGCGGAAGAGGCGGATGCCCGCATTTCTTACGAAGACATCGGCGGATTGGAACGTGAATTACGATCGGTTCGGGAGATGGTGGAACTTCCCCTGCGCTATGGGGAAATTTTCGAAAGGCTGGGTGTCGAGGCGCCCAAGGGCATCCTTCTCCACGGACCGCCGGGTACGGGGAAAACCCTCATTGCCCGTGCCATTGCGAGCGAGACCAGACTCCATTTCATACGAATCAACGGACCGGAAATTATCCACAAGTATTACGGCGAAAGCGAAGCCAGACTGCGCGAGATATTCGAGGAAGCGGCGCGCAAGGCGCCCAGCGTCATCTTTATTGATGAGATCGACGCAGTTGCCCCGAAACGCGCCGAGGTCTTGGGAGATGTGGAAAAGAGAGTGGTGGCGCAGCTCCTCGCGCTCATGGACGGCATGGTTCCCCGCGGTCATGTGCTGGTGATAGGCGCAACCAATGTCCCGGAAATGATAGACCCTGCCCTGCGCAGGCCGGGCCGATTCGATCGGGAAATCGCCATCTCGGTTCCTCACGCGGGAGGACGCCTGGCGATCCTGAAAATCCACAGTCGCCGTATGCCGCTGGCGCCGGACGTAAATCTTGAACATATTTCCCGGATTACCCACGGTTTTGTCGGCGCCGATGTGGAGGCGCTTTGCAAAGAAGCGGGCATGGTCGCCGTACGAAGATACCTGCCGGTGAACTCCATGAGCAATTCGAATGCGCAGGTCGTGCTGCCTGAAAAAATGCAGATTTCCATGGAAGATTTCTTGACGGCGCTCCGCGAAGTTGAACCGACGGCAACCCGTGAATTTTTTACCGAGCGGTCTTCCCTGAAATTAACAGATGTCGGCGGACTAACAGCGATCAAAGAGACGCTCATCGCTATCGTTGACTGGCCGTTAAAATACCCGAAGCTCTTCGCTGCCGGCAAGGTCTCTTCACGCGGCATACTCCTGACCGGTCCTTCCGGGACCGGCAAGACACTCATGGTAAAGGCTCTCGCGGGCGAAACCGGTTTGAATTTTATCCCCATAAGCAGCTCCATCCTCTTTTCAAAATGGCTGGGAGAGTCGGAAAAGACGCTGCATGAGATCTTTAAGAAAGCAAAACAATCCGCCCCCTCGATCCTCTTCTTCGATGAAATAGATGCCCTGGTTCCGAAGCGCGGAGCGGAGACGGAAGCAGGGGCCGTGGAACGTATGGCGAGTCAGTTCTTCAGCGAAGTGGATGCGTTGAGCGACCTGTCCCAGGTTGTCGTCATCGGAGCCACGAACCGGGAGGACTTGCTCGATCAAGCGCTTATGCGTCCCGGCCGTCTCGATTTTATCCTCCCGTT
>CAZTLA010000019.1:11501-28205 GCA_964614365.1 uncultured Syntrophales bacterium
CGAGGTGAATCTCGGACAATTAGCCGCAAACGCGGAAGGCATGGTCGGCTCGCACATCTCTTTTATCTGCACGAGGGCGGCTATGTTGGCTATTTCCGAGTTAGTCCACAATAACCACGGGGAAAATCACGGGGAGCTTTTGGTGGCTGCCGCGCATTTTACCGCTGCGCTCCGGGAGCTTCGGGAAAAGGGAACAGAAGGGGAAATGCAATGCTGAAAGTTGTTGAGAAGAAACGGGCCTATGAGGACATCGTAAAACAAATCCGCACCCTCATCGAAAAGGGAAAATTGAAGCGGGGCGATCATCTTCCGTCCGAACGCGAGTTGACCGAAACGTTTCGAGTATCCCGTACCTCGGTCCGGGAGGCTATTCGCACCCTGGAATCCATGAAACTCGTGCAGAGCCGCCATGGGAACGGCACCTACGTTCTTGCCTCGAGCGAAGAATCGCTGGTGCAGCCGTTGGCTGCCGCCCTCTTTCACGAAAAGGACGATATTATCGACATCTTCTACATCAGGAAAATTATCGAACCCTATGTCGCTCAGATGGCGGCGCAAAATGCCACGCCGCAGGAAATAGCAGAGATGGAGCAAATTCTGGAAAAGCAGATGGAATGTATTGAACGAGGCGGAAATATCATCGAGACCGATTCGGCGTTCCACAGTCTTCTGGCAAAAGCGGCAAAAAATCGAGTCATGGAGAGACTGCTTATTGCCGTGGTTGATCTTTTGCGGGAGTCACGCGAGAAATATCTTTTAGATGATGAAAACGACAAACGGGCGAAAAAATCCCTGCAAGGTCATCGGCGGGTTATGTCCGCCATCATGAGCGGCGATTGCGCCAGCGCCCGGAAGGCAATGCTCCGACACCTGGAAGACATAGAAGGAATTTTTATTAAAAAAACGAGGGAGGGGGTGGTGAAGGCGGGTAAGGGTGTACGCTCGTTGAAGAACTAATGGAAAGGGATTTTCCCTATTTCCGAGAACATCAAGGAGGTTCAAGTATGGCCAAAATCACCGAAATAACTGTGTGGGCACGAGGAGTAATCATGGACAAGGAAGGCCGCGATATTGCCAGCGCCTTTGGTCAGGCGGCGGCAATGGAGGGCAAGCACGTGCAGTTCTTTGATAACTACGAGGACCTGCCGGACCGCGTTCTGGTTACCGTACGAAAATATATCAGGATAAGCGATGAAGAGATCGAGCACAAATACATCTACACGAACGATCATCCCGATGTGGTAGTTGTGGCTGAACCGACGATCGTGAAGGGGATTAATATTCTGAAAGGCATGCCTGAAGGAGGACTTTTGCTGATAAACACCAACCGTCCCATCGATTATATGCTAAAGTTCATCCCCAATGCGGACGTGCTCGGCGCAATCGCCACGGTTGATGCCGACGGAATATCCGGTGTCCGTACCGTGGACTTCTCCGGCTCGGAGGGCGGCGTCGACACAGCCGGGGTCGGCAGCGGCATCGCCGCGCCCATCGTCGGCGCCATGGCAAAGGTTACCGGCATGGCGAAGAAAGAGAATCTCGCCAAGATCGTCAAGGATGTCTCCGGCATGGAGCGAGGATATAACGAAGTCAAGCTGCAGAAGTTCAAAAAGTTCCGCACCACGTCTGTCTGGGGCGGATAACTGGAAAACTCTACTGATAAAAATGAGATCCATAAGGAGGATGCTATGGCAAAAAAACTTCCCGAGTACGGGACAATAAACGTTCCTCAGGACCGAGCAGTGCCGTTCGGAGCCGTCACGCCGGCCCCGGTGCACACGCAGGATCTATTTATCACCTCAAACTGGCGGATTGTCCGTCCGGTTATCGACCACGAGAAGTGCACGCGCTGCCTTACCTGCTATCTTTCCTGTCCGGATTCCTGCTGGGCATATAATGAACAGGATGATGTCATGGAGTGGGTGACAAATTTCTGCAAGGGATGTCAGATCTGCATTCAGGAGTGCCCCGCTGATGCGCTGTCCGCCGTTCCCGAGCTCGACTTCGAGGACGGCGTGGTCCGCTTGGAGAAACCTTTTTAAAGGAGGAACAACCAATGGCTCAAGAAAAAAACATAACCGGCTGTCGCGCCGCTGCCGAGGGCGCGAGGCTGGCAGAAGTGGAAGTAATCTGTTCTTACCCCATTCGTCCCTATACGGCGATCATGATGGAGCTGGCAAAAATGGTCGCCGACGGCGAATTGGAGGCTGAATTCGTCCATGGCGAAGGCGAGCATGCGCAAGTATCCGTAGTGCTCGGCGCTTCCGCCGCCGGCGCCCGCGCCTTTACGGGAAGCTCGGGGGTCGGGGTAACCTATGCCTTTGAAGTGTACAGCCCCATGGCAGGCGGCCGCTACCCCGTGCAGATGTCGATCGCGGATCGCACGCTCGACCCACCGGGAGATTTCGGTTCGGAGCACACGGACGCCATGTCGGCGCGAGATCAGGGCTGGCTGATGGGCTGGGCATGCAGCCCGCAGGAAGTGCTGGATAACACGCTGATGGGCTATCGCGTCGGGGAAGATCCTCGGGTGATGCTCCCCCAGTTCGTGTGCCAGGACGGTTATTTCATCTCTCATATCCCGGACAAGGTAATCGTACCGGATCTCGCGCAGGTGAAGGAGTTTTTGCCGCCCTATGCGGCGCCCCATCCCTTGAGTACGACCTGTCCGGTTTCTCATGGTCCCCAGATTCGGCCCGACCAGGGAGCCCCCATGGATGCACAGAGGGCCATGACATTCCTCGGTCTTCCCAAGGTCATGAAAGAAGCCGCGGATGATTTTACGCGTATTTTCGGACGTCCGTACGATCCGTTCCTCGAAAAATACAAACTGGAAGATGCGGAGATAGCGTTCTTCATTCAGGGCGCCCATGCCAATACGTGCAGAAAGGCGGTCGATGCACTCCGCAAGCAGGGAGTGAAGGCCGGCATGGCGCGGCCCCGCTGGATTCGTCCCTGGCCCACGCACGAAATTGCCGAGGCCCTGGGGCATGTGAAGGCCGTAGGGTCGGTTGAGACGAGCACGTCCTATGGAGGGGCAATGCGGGGGGGAAATCTGGTCCATGAGCTCCGTGCCAGCCTTTACGATCTGGACGAGCGGCCCCTGGTCACCTCCTTTATGGCGGGGCTCGGCGGCGAAACCATCTGGCCGGACGATTTCCATTATATGGCGAAAATCCTCACCCAAATGATAAAGGAAAACCGGACGCAGAAATATGTCCACTGGATAGGGTTTGAAGAAGAATAAGCCCCATTTTACTATTATTATTAAGGAGGAATCATGGAAGCATTTGACTACAAGATGCAAACCTTCGAACCGATAAAATCGTTTAAGCGCGCGCCCAAGGAAGAGATGTATTTGCCGGGGCATCGCACCTGCGCCGGTTGCGGTCCCGCGCTCAATTACCGGCTCGTGGCAAAGGCCGCGGGCAGGGATACCATCTTCATCGGCCCCACCGGCTGTATGTATGTGGCGAATGCCAGTTATCTCTGCACGCCCTATGCCGTGTCCTGGATCCATGCCCAGATTACCAACGGCGGAGCAGTGGCATCCGGCATCGAGGCGGCCTACAAGACCTTGATGCGCAAGAAAAAATATGACGGGTCGTTCCCGAATATTATCGTCATGGCGGGTGACGGAGGAAGCGTGGATATCGGTCTGCAGGCCATGTCGGGCATGATGTACCGCGGCCACAAGGTTCTTTTCATCTGCTACGATAACGAGTCCTATGCCAATACCGGCATCCAGACATCGCCGACGACGCCGTACGGCGCCAACACCACCTTTACGCCCCCCGGGAAGAAGATCCCCGAGGGCAAGGTCCTGTTCCCCAAAGACCCTCCGCAGCTTGTTATCGGAGGTCATCCGCTGGTAAAATATGTGGCCACGACGACCGTCGCTCATCCCCTGGACCTGATGAACAAGGTGCGGAAGGCCCTGAGCTGCGAAGGGCCGACCTTCCTGCACATGCTTGCCCCCTGCCCCAAGGGATGGAAGTTCGATGAGAAGCTGACGCGCGAAATGGCAAAACTTGCCGTGGAAACGGGCATGTGGTCGCTCTATGAGTGGGAAAACGGCGTGTACAAATACACCAATGTGCCGAAGAAGTACAAGCCGGTCAGCGAGTACATGAATTACCAGGGCCGTTTTGCCCACCTCAAACCGGAGCACATCGCCAAGATGCAGGCCTATGTGGATGAAAAAATCAAAAAGGTGAAAACGGCGATGCCGGTAGCGGCGCCCGTTCCTCCTTCCAAGGCAAAAGCCTGATCGAAGGGGACCAAAGAACAAGATAGCGCTTCAGAGTATTTGGGGGGAAGTTGAAAAGTTTTCCAAACAAATCACGGAGGAGGTGCTGTATGAAAAAGGTATTGTTGGTAACAAACATTGCTCTGGCATTGATTTGCTCCTTGACGCTTACCGGCGTTTCCCCGGAAACGGCAAACGCCTGGGAACCCACGAAACCGGTGGAATTTATCGTTCCGGCGGGTTCAGGGGGCGGAGCGGATGTAATGGCCCGGTTCATAGCCCCGCTCGTAACCAAATACAATCTGTCGCCGAGGCCGTTCGTCGTGATAAACAAATCCGGGGGCGCCGGGGCAGAGGGATTCCTCTATGTAAAAGGGAAGAGCAAGGACCCACACACGATTATCATAACGTTGGACAACCTGTTTACGACGCCGCTGGCCACCGGGGTGCCGTTTAGCTGGAAAGACATGACGCCGGTGGCGCGAATGGCGCTTGACTATTTCTGTCTCTGGGTCAATGAGGAAGCTCCCTACAAGACGGCGAAGGAGTATCTTGATGCGGTGAAAAAGGAGCCGGGGAAATTCCTCATGGGCGGCACGGGAAGCGCCCAGGAGGACCAGATTATCACGGTACTGTTGGAGCAACTTTTTGGGGTAAAGTTTTCCTATGTTCCCTTCAAGGGAGGGGGCGAAGTGGCCGTGGAACTGGTGGGAAAACACGTAAACTCCACGGTGAACAACCCGGCAGAGGCCGTGAGCCACTGGAAGGCAAAGAGGCTGAGACCGTTGGCCACGATAGATCATGAGCGGATCAATCTCCCCGATTGGAAGACCATTCCCACGATCAAAGAGGCGACGGGTGTGGACATGGGCTATCTCATGCTCCGCGGCATATTTGCGGCCCCGGACATTACGAAGGAACAGCAGGCGTATTATGTCACCCTCATGAAAAAGGTGACGGAGACGCCTGAGTGGCAGAAATACATAAGCGACATGGGCCTGAAGGCTGGGTTCTTATCGGGACCTGCCTACATAGAGTGGCTGGAAGCAAAAGAACGCGTCACCAAAGACCTCATGACCAAGGGGAACTTGATCAAGAAGAATTGACAGCGCATGGACAGGGGGAGCGAGTGTAACCTTTCGCTCCCCCTGTCCACGGCCTTTTCGTCCGGCAGTCTTTCATTAGGGAGGGATTATGAGAAAGGCTGATATCGTGGTTTCCGTGATGTTTTTGTCCCTCGGGATTGTCATGATAGTGGATTCTGTAAGGCTCGGCTTCAAGTGGGGAATGAACGGTCCTGAATCAGGCTTCTTTCCCTTTTATTTGGCAACAGGTCTCATAATATGTTCCCTCCTCGTCCTGCGCAATGTGAGTGCGGAATACAAAAAAGGGGGTACCGGCAAACGGCTCATGCCGGAAGGGGCTTTAAAGCCCATCCTCTGGGTCGTGATACCCGCAACGGTTATGATCGTAATCACGGAATTTGTCGGACTCCACATCGCCGCGGGCCTGTATCTGGCATTCTACATGCGCACCGTGGGAAAGATCGGGTGGGCAACGACGCTGATCGTCAGCATCCTTGTCCCGGTATCGCTCTATATCACGTTTGACAAGTTTTTTCTGGTTCCCCTTCCCCAGGGCTTGTGGGGCGCAAAACTGATACCGTTTTAAAAAAAGACGTCCCAGGTCGCTGATATTCGTTCTCTGACAGATTAACCGAATAGGGAGGAATGCACTATGATGGCAGACATGCATAATCTGATAATGGGGCTCGGCATCGCTCTTCAGACCTACAACATCATCGTTGCCATTATCGGACTTGTTCTCGGAATCATTGTCGGGGTGCTGCCCGGTTTGGGTGGCGCCAATGGCGTGGCCATCCTCATACCCGTTGTAGTCTCCATGAAACCGACGACGGGCATAATCCTGTTGTCCAGCATTTATTGGGGGGCGCTCTATGGGGGAAGCATCACGTCGATTCTCTTTAACATACCCGGTGAGCCCTGGTCGGTGGCGACCACCTTTGACGGCTACCCCATGGCCAAAAGTGGAAAAGGCGGCAAGGCCCTCGTTCTCTCTTTCCTGTCCCATGGTATCGGGGCCGTTTTCGGCATCGTCATGCTCACCTTTTTCGCGCCCATTATAGCGGAGTTTGCCTTGAAGTTCGGCCCGGCCGAGATTTTTTCGGTCATGATGCTTACCTTCAGCGCCTTTGTGGGGTTAAGCGGCAAATCCCCTCTCAAAAATGTGATCGCCATCCTGTTTGGGTTTACCCTGGCGGCGATAGGAATGGACATTATTAGCGGACAGCTTCGCATGACTTATGGTTCGGTGGCCCTCATGGGCGGGTTCAACTTCATTGTTGCCGTCATCGGACTCTTTGGGCTGGGAGAAATTTTCCTCACCGTTGAAGAAGGCCTGAAAGTAGAAGGATTGGTGGCGAAAGTAGGCATGAAAGACCTATGGGAAGGGATCCGGGAAATCGTTCGCTATCCCAAGGCCCTGCTTATGGGAGCCCTCATCGGGTGCTGGATGGGACTCAAGCCGGGAGGGGCAACACCGGCGTCCTTTATGGCATATGGTTTTATTAAACAGGCCAGTAAAAATAAAGCTGAATTCGGTCATGGAGCCTCAGCGGGGATCATCGCCCCGGAAGCCGCAGCCCATGGCGCCGGCACCTCGGCAACACTCCCCATGATCACCCTGGGGATTCCCGGATCGCCCACGATGGCGGTGATCATGGGCGGACTCATGATCTTCGGCCTGCAACCCGGCCCCATGCTTTTTAAAGAGCATGCCGATTTTGTCTGGGGGCTCATCGCAAGCTGCTGGGTGGGCAATTTCCTTGGATTCTTTCTGGTGCTCGCTTTTGCTCCCCTCTTCGCCGCCGTTCTCAAGATCAGATTTTCCATCCTGATGCCCATTATTGTTTACGTCTGTGCAATTGGGGCATATGCGGTAAACAACCGGATGATCGATGTCTATTATATGATGATCTTCGGCGTTCTGGGATATCTGTTCAAGAAACTCGATTATCCGATCGCGCCGATGGTGCTGGCGCTGGTTCTGGGCGATATGGCGGAACAGGCCATGAGGCAGGCTCTCATCATGGGACAGGGCAGCCCGTTGATCTTTTTCAGGCCGCCGATTGCATTACCGATAATGATTGCAGCGCTGTTAATCTTTTTCTGGCCGGTTATTGCCGGATGGAAGGAGAAATATCTCCCGAAGAGTGACGTGAAGACATGAAGAGACCGTCACCTTAGGGGAACGCGCCGTTCCGGTCAAGGGGCCGGCGCACCCTGGTCTTCAATCGTAAAAACCACAGCGAAGGACTGTAAAATCTACGGAGTGCAACCCGCGTCACGGCCAATTGCCGTTCACTGAGAACCATTTCACCGTAACATTCCCGGTTGAAGGCTTCCACGATCGACGCTATATCCTTTTCCAGAGCGGGGAACCGGTATTTCAGGCGTGATCCGTACTCGAAGGGGGTTTCGCTGGGCGATCGGGGCAGACCGCTGCGACGCCCCCAAATCAGGAGGGCTGCATAGAGTTGAACGGCCCCCCCGTGCGCTTGCATGTTCCGACCCAGCGCCCTCCACCAGGAATGCATAAACGAGCGGAATCTCACCGCCCACCCGGGGAGGAAATCCCACAGGCCCTGTTTCTTCCCTCCCTCCTCTGTTTTTGAGAAAAGCCACCGCACCAGGCTGTATACCGTAACACAGAATATGGTTATTAAGATCAGCCCCAGCAGGATGCAGACAACCCACATCAATATCTGTCCCATAAGCTTTAACCACCAGATATCAAGCGTCGGAGAGGATTCCTGCACCGCCTTTTTGACCGGCGGAGTTTCTGATTTCGATATGGTGTATTTACCGCCGAAGAGAAAATCGATCACTATCGTTACCAGATAGAGCAAAGGCGCCGATGCACCTTTCATGATCCCGTATCCGATTTTAGCGGCGCCGGTTAAATAGGGCAGCGCAAAGAATACGAGCACCCCGCCGAAGAGAAGAACAAGAATCGTGAAACTCAGTATTATCCCCATCCCCCGGTAGCCGGGCATGAAATCCTTTGTTTCCTCGCCGCTGGTGCGGGCCAACCCTATCGCCAGCATACCGAATATGAAAAATGAAAAGAGCAGGTATTCGGCAGAGGAATCCTCCACCCTCTTGCCCCCGGTCATGAATAAATAGAACTTTATCAGGAAAAGAAGAAAGAGTGCGCCCAGTCCCAGATCGAAGCGGGAACAAATGGCGTCGTAATCCCTCGGCCTTTTCGCCATGTCCACGCCGCCCCCCCAGAAAAAGAAGGCCCAGAAAATGAAAAGAAGAACGACGATCCATTCCAGGGGCACTCCCTGCCGGTCAAAGGACATTGTATAGGATTGGTAAGCCCTGCTCAAAAAAGAACCCGACCAGGAGTTGAAAACATGGATGATTCTCCAGGCAGCAGGTATGAAACCCACCGCCTGAACGCACAGAATCAGAATGACCCGCCAGCCCCGTTCATGGTATATCGAGGTAAGCGCAGCTGCGAGCATGAAGGCGCCCACTGCTTCCGGAAAGGGGAATGGATGGTGTAAAATTGAAGTGGTAAGAAATGTAGCCCAGGCATAGCGCCAGCTCAACTCCATTCCCCCGCCGGCCAGCAATAAGAGTGGCTTGTTTTCTTTCATCCCCCATCCTTCGTTTCAATATAAATGTCATCGATCCTGCGGATCTCACGCCGAAGCTTCGGTCTGTCTTTCTCTGTGAATGCCTGACGACGGCTCACGAAAAATACCACGGGGGTTTTGCGGTTTGAAAAGTATTCTTCTGCAGCGGCGATTTCCCCATCATCATAGGAAAAACAAGCGCCGCTCACCCCCCAGGTCAGATCGAGACCTGAACGCATCATCTCTACAAGTCCCATCCAGGGATTCATCTCCAGTCTGGCCAGAACTTCCAGAATGGCGGGCAGTTGCCTGTGGCTCCTCGCTATAGCCACGATGGATGAACCGCCCCCCGTAAGCACGCCATTGGTCGCCAACCCCACCGCATGACCGCCCCGGTCCAGCTTCAGGGCAAGCGACGCCACCACTTCGAGGGTGCGTTCAAAATTCTTTCTTGCATCGGCCGCGGCAAATTGTTCCACGTCAACAACGAGCAGAATTTTTTCCTGCTTCGTGGGCTCAAAAACCTTTTCCTGTAAGATATCGTGGCGCGCACTGGCCTTCCAGTGGATATATCTCGAGGACTGGCCCGGCTGATAATCACGGGTACCCAGGATGTAGACAGGATCGTTTACGGGACTCTTGGCGCCCGGGCAACCGAAGAAATCATGCCTGGGCAAGGGAAAGGACTTGATGGGAACAAGCCGTGGGTAGACAAGGATATGATATGAATCCCCCGCCCGTTCCCTCTGGAAAAAGAACGCGAAGGGATCCCCTGCAAAGACCGTGAGCGGTCCAATGGGGTAAACCCCCCTTCGCCGGGCGGTTAACTCCCACTGGAAGTGAAACCGCTGGTACCATAACAGGTTGGTTTCCTTCGTCAACACGGTGTCGGCGGAGGAAGGGTGAAGCGAGCGATCGACGGGTATCTTCAACTGAAGCAGGAGCGGAAGCAGTTTCCCGTTTTCCGCATGTATCCGTAATGTCAGCTTTTCGCCTGCGAACATTTTGCGTTTGCTGACCGCCAAGCGGCATTTCAGACCCTTGAGGCTCATCATGGCCCACAATTTTGTGCCGCCGGCCATCCCTAAAACAAGAATGGTTAAGGCGGTCATGTCCCGTTGGCTGAACAACAATGCAAGGAACAGCAGGACTCCCACCGCAAGCTGGATGAAGGGAACAACAAAGATCGTGGGTATTCCCCGTTCCTGTCCTTCCATGTTTGTAACCTCAAATTATATTATGTCATCGGGGCGGGCACCGGTATCTGGCTGACAATCCTTTCCAGACAATTTTCCGGCGTTTCCCCCCGCATCCGTTCCTCCTCTTTAAGAATCAACCGGTGACCAAGGACAGGAACGACCAGGGACTTGATGTCATCGGGAAGAACATACTCCTGCCCTCTCAAGGCGGCCAGCGCCTGACCGGTGCGCATCAGAGCAAGCGAACCGCGGGGACTCGCCCCCAGTTGCAGGGACGGATGATTCCGGGTTGCTATCACCACGTCGGTGATGTATTCCCGGACCGGACTTGAAATGCGGATCGCCTTCCTGGCCTTCTGGAATTCGGCAACCTGGAAAGGTTCCGCAACGGCCTCTAAATGCATTAACGGATCCCCTTCCTGGAAACGCTCCAGGATCGCGATTTCTTCTCCTTTATCGGGATAGCCCAGACGTATTTTAAGGATAAAGCGATCCAGTTGCGCCTCCGGTAACGTGAAGGTTCCTTCTAATTCAATCGGATTCTGGGTGGCCATGACAAAAAAAGGATGGGGAAGGGGATAGGTTTTACCGTCAATGGTGACCTGGCGCTCCTCCATACTTTCGAGCAGGCTGGATTGGGTGCGGGGGATCGTGCGGTTTATCTCATCCGCCAGCAGAATATTGGTCATTACCGGCCCGGGCTGGAAAGAAAACTGCCCCGTCCTCTGATTGTAGACATTAAATCCGGTGACATCTGCGGGCAATATATCCGGCGTGAACTGTATCCTCCGGAACGTTCCGCCGATGCTTTTTGCCAGAGACTTGGCAACCAATGTCTTTCCCAATCCCGGGACATCTTCCAGCAAAACGTGACCGTCCGCGAGGAGACCAACCATAAGGAGTTCAATGGCTTTCTGTTTTCCCACGATCACGCGGGAGATGTTCTCCACAATGGTTTTACACAGTTCAAAATCCAAGATGTCCCCCTCCAACATATTGATTTAATTTGTGATCATGGTAACGACCACCGGTTTGCCATACCATACCTTTCTGATTTTTGTAAAGAGATCATTGCAGCCCGCCGGATTTACGCAGGGAATCGGGACTCTCCTTCTGTCTGACCGTGAGCATCTGACGAAATTCCCGAAGGGAAGACAGGAAGTGCAGAACACTTCTCTTTTCCGGGAAAATATGATAGCAGTTACCGAGGACATCATCAAGAAACAGAGTTTGTTTTTCCCGGACAGGAGCATTCCATGACTTTTCATTATCTGCACAAAATGCCGACGGTGGAAGAAATTACCAGAGATATTCCGCTTCCGGAAGACCTGAAAAAACTAAAGGAGGAACGAGACAAAGAAATCCGCAGGGTCTTTACCGGTGGCAGTGACAAAATGGTCATGATCATCGGGCCCTGCTCGGCAGATAATGAGGATGCAGTCTGCGATTACATCTCCCGGCTTGCCGGCCTGCAGCAGCTCGTGAAAGACAAGGTTCTGCTCATCCCCCGCATCTACACCAACAAACCTCGCACCACCGGCGAAGGGTATAAAGGCATGGCGCACCAGCCGGACCCGGGAAGGGATCCGGACGTGGTGGAAGGGCTGAAAGCAATCCGCCGCATGCATATCCGCGCCCTCAGGGAATCGTACCTGCCGGCGGCCGACGAGATGCTCTACCCGATGAATTACGGCTACCTGGCCGATGTGCTCAGTTATGTAGCGGTCGGAGCGCGTTCCGTGGAGAATCAACAGCATCGTCTGGTTTGCAGCGGACTGGATATTCCCGTGGGAATGAAAAACCCGACCTCCGGCGATCTGGAGGTCATGCTCAATTCGGTACGGGCAAGCCAGTTGCCGCATGTGTTCGTTTACAGCGAATGGGCGGTGGAAACGCCGGGCAACCCGCTTACCCACGCCGTCCTGCGCGGTTCTTACAATCGCTATGCCCGGCACGATCCCAACTATCACTACGAAGATCTCATGGGGCTCGCGGAAGGATACCTTCAGCGCGGCCTGGAGAACCCCGCCATCATTGTCGATACCAATCATTCCAACTCCGCCAAGATGTATCAGGAACAACCGCGTATCGCCAGGGAGATCATGGACAGCCGCAGGTATGCGCCTTTGCTGAAAACGCTGATCAAGGGACTCATGGTGGAGAGTTACATCGAAAAAGGTTCGCAGGGCGTCTCCGACAACGTCTACGGCAAGTCCATCACCGACCCCTGTCTGGGGTGGAAAGAGTCGGAGAACCTGGTGATGGATATCGCCGGGATGGTTTAACCCTTGTTGCCGAATTATAAATACATTACGCGATGAGGACCATCGCAATACGCGAGAGCGTTTCTATGCTCTCCGGGCAGCGCCCGCCGGCCGGATGAAGGATCCATCCCGCCGCTGCCGCCGTCCGGTAAACGTCGAAGCCCATCGCTTCCATGCTCGGTCTTGCCAGCAGCGGGTGACGGCAGCCCTTTTCCGGCTCTACCAGTTCCCGGCAGATTTCTCCTCCGCACAGGGTGCGGCACGACCCGGTTGCAAAACCACAGGCAAAATAGTACCCGTCGTAAAAAGCGGCAGCTTCGATCGATGCCAGGGTGGAGTAGATGGCACGCCGTCGCTCCGCGGCAATTTCGACCGCCTCCTCGCGGGGGTGCTCCCACCGGAGTAAAATACCCGCTCTGTATTGCTTTATCATTCCGGCTGTTTCGGCCGCACCGGGGCTATGGGGCGGACAATTCGCACAGGTGTCGTAGTTGCGGCAGCGAGGTACGGCGCATTTCAGCGTCACCCGCGGGTCCAGGTGCCAGGAGTTCTTTTTCACGATGGCCGCATCGCTTACTCCCGATTCCTTGGCCAGTCCCACATACCGGAGCAGGTCTTCTTTCCGTGCGGCCCGGTGCCCACCCTTCGCATAGCTGACCGGACGGCAACGTAAATATTTTTTTCTCAGATGTTTCTCGTTCATGCCTGGTTGATCGCCGACAGCCTCCAGGGGTTGTTTCCCACGGGTCTGGTGACTGTCCAGAATTCTTCAAATTTCACCGGTTCCGTTTTGCTTCCCGCCACTACTTCCCCGGTCGTTTCATCGGTCGTATAATCCAGGAGGTTGGCGGTGAAGAGAACCGTGATGAAATCGCACCCGATTCCTGCCATGCCTCGGAAATCTCAACATTTCTGACCGCTATGTTTTCAAGCCGGTTGATCCTTTTCTCGCGTAACAGCCTGTCCATGTCCTGCTGCATGATTTTTTTCATCTCATCCGTCAAAAGGCCGCCAAAGGGGCTTATATTCCCACTTCAAGCGCCAGCGCAGAGAGTTCCTTTATACGATCCCGCAATTCAGCCGCCTTCTCGAATTCAAGGTCCTTTGCCGCCTGCTTCATTTCCCCCTTCAGGTCCCGTATGACCTCGGGAAGCTCCTTTTCAGAAACATATGCCTCCCCTCTTTCCGCAACCGCCGGCACCGCCGGATAATCGGCTTCGTAGACGGAAGCCAGAATGTTGTGGATCGATTTTCGTATGCTTTCCGGCGTGATGCCGTTTTCTTCATTGTACTGGGCTTGAATTTTTCTCCGCCTTTCCGTTTCCCTCATGCACGCCTGGATGGAACGGGTCATCTTGTCGGCATACATAATCACGCAGCCCGAAACGTTTCTTGCCGCCCTGCCGCTGGTCTGGATCAGGGAACGCTCCGAACGCAGAAATCCTTCCTTGTCCGCATCGAGAATGGCCACGAGCGATACTTCCGGTATGTCCAGACCCTCCCGGAGCAGATTGACGCCGATCAGGACATCGAACTCGCCCAGGCGCAGATCACGGATAATACTCACCCTCTCCAGCGTATTGACGTCGGAATGAAGATAACGAACCCTGACGCCCAATCCTTCGTAGTAGGAGGTAAGATTTTCCGCCATTCTCTTGGTCAGGGTGGTAACCAGCGCCCGCTCACCCTTCTTTTCCCGCTCCCGGATCTCGCCCAGCAGGTCATCCACCTGGCCTTCCACGGGTTTTACTATTATCTCCGGATCCATCAGGCCCGTGGGCCGGATGATTTGCTCTACGACATGCCTGCCCGCGTTCCTGAGTTCGTAGTCCGCCGGGGTTGCCGATACGTACAGTCTCTGGTTGGGCATGGCCTCGTATTCTTCAAACATGAGCGGCCGGTTGTCCAGGGCTGAGGGCAGACGGAACCCGTACTCCACCAGCGTCTCCTTTCGCGACCGATCCCCCCGGTACATGCCGATGAGCTGCGGCAGGGTAACGTGACTTTCGTCAATGACCACCAACGCTTCCGGCGGCAGGTACTCCATCAGGGTGGGAGGCGGCTGTCCCGGCCTTCTTCCCGTCAGGTGCCGGGAATAGTTTTCGATGCCCTGGCAGTAGCCCATCTCCTCCATCATTTCGATGTCAAAGCAGGTACGCTGCTCCAAACGCTGAGCCTCGACAAGTTTGTTCAGTGCCTGCAGCTCCCGCAGCCGTAGTGCCAGTTCCTCCCGTATATCGACAATGGCCCGTTTCATATTGTCCTTCGTCATCACGTAATGGCTGCCGGGATAGATGGAGGTTCTTTGCAGGCCGCCCAGTTTCTTCCCTCGCAGGGGGTCCACGAGGGAAAGAGAGTCCACCGTATCGCCAAAAAATTCCACCCGGACGGCCCGGTCTTCTTCGTAGGGAGGAAAAATCTCCACGACATCGCCCCGGACACGGAAGGCGCCGCGGTGAAAATCGATATCGTTCCGCTCATACTGCATCTCCACCAACCGGCGGAGCATATCGTCTCGCGCAGTTTCCATCCCCTTCTCGAGAGTAAGCGCCATGCCCTGGTATTCCTCGGGGGAACCCAGTCCGTAGATGCAGGAAACGCTTGCCACGATGATGACGTCGCGCCGTTCCAGGAGGGAGCGGGTGGCGCTGTGACGCAGCTTGTCGATTTCTTCGTTGATCGCCGAATCTTTTTCAATGTACGTATCCGTGCTGGGAAGGTAGGCCTCGGGCTGGTAGTAGTCATAGTAGCTTACGAAATATTCCACGGCGTTTTCGGGAAAGAGCAACTTGAACTCTCCGTAAAGCTGGGCGGCCAGCGTCTTGTTGTGTGCGATGACAAGGGCGGGCCGTTGGACGGTCCGGATGACATTGGCGATCGTAAAGGTCTTCCCCGAACCGGTAACGCCAAGAAGCACTTGGTGCCTGCACCCCGCTTCGACCCCTGCGACCAGTTTCGCAATCGCCTGGGGCTGGTCGCCTTTCGGCTCAAATTCCGTTACGAGGGTAAATGTATCCATACCGTCCAGTGGAAGAGACCGGGCTATGGTAACCCACTCCGGGGGCAGACTTTTTTCCCTGCCGCACCGAATTCCCTCCTTAAGCACTAAAGTTTTTCTCTGCTTAGTTCGATAACATAATGACAATAAATTATTGACAATTCCACGGATTAGTCATAAACACTCTGTGGTATGCCCAAATGCGGGGAATAGAGGGGAAATACAGCGCTGGCGTCTCCCCTGTAACTCACCGGAAAGGCGAGGAGTTTACCCGCATGGCAAGAGTTATCACGCTCCTGCCATAAGAAATTAATCCTTAAGCAATCGCCTGCTGCCGAACCGTTTCTTTATCAAGCCGGGTTTCGAGGCTTTGAAGGTTGTTTCGGGAAACCATGAAAAATCGCACCCAAAATTTATACTCCAGAATAGAGACGGCAAAAAATCTTCCCACCCTTCCCCACATTCTCCTCAAGCTGCTTGATACATGCAGCAGCGACGATTCCACCATAAAGGATATATCTCAGATAATCAACCAGGATTCATCCTTATACGCCAGTATTTTAAAGTTCGCGAACTCTCCCTATTACCGCACGTCCCAGAAAGTGGCTGATATCGAACAGGCATTGCTCAACATCGGCCTTGCCTCCATAAGAAATATTACGATTACCGCCTCAATTTATCCTTCCTTCAACAAAAAAACAAAATCCGATTCGGCCTTCAATATGAAGCTCTACTGGTGGCATGCACTGGTAAGCGCAATCCTGGCCAGATCCATCGCACAAAAAACATCTCACCATGCGCCGGCAGAGGCATTTTTGGCGGGTCTGCTGCACGATATCGGAAAGCTGGTGTTGTGGACAAACTTCCCCGATGAATATTCCCGCATTTTAACATCAGCAAAAAAGTCGCCGGAGCTGATTCTGGCGGGTGAAATACAGATGGGCGCATCGCACAGCGAGGTCGGGGCATGGCTCTTAAACCGTTGGGAACTGCCTTCTTTTATATCCGATGCCATTCTTTACCATCATGAACCATTTGAACGGATTATGGATGCCCTGCCACTGGTAAAGATCGTCTACGCGGCCAATATCATTTCCACCGGGACGACGCTTCCGGATGACGGCAGATTCGAACGGGCAAGCAGTATCTTTGGGTTCGACCCGGACACCGTCAACGACATGGTGCTGAAGGCTGAAGAAGAAGCCCGGCAACTGGCGGAGATGCTGGATATCCATATTGAAACGGATGAGAGACTGCAAAAGATTCGGCCCGAGCAGGAACAGGAAAAAGAAGAACGTCTGGTCCGCGAGGTCAGGGATATCTCCCTG
>CAZTLA010000020.1:0-27244 GCA_964614365.1 uncultured Syntrophales bacterium
CGTATGCCGAACGGCACGTACGGTGGTGTGAGAGGCTGGGGCCGTGAGGCCCCCGTCTACTCGATGAGGAGCATGGTCTCTCTGCGCCGCTGGCACGGGAATTATGGCATACGAAAGGGGGAAATAGGTTGAGACCTTGCACAACTCGATTCCGTCATTGCGAGGCGCTTATGCGCCGTGGCAATCTTTTTAATAATTACTACGTTATGAGATTGCTTCGTCGGCCTCTGGCCTCCTCCTAAGAAACTTCCCCTCCCCGGCGGGAGGGGAATAAGGGGAGGGGGTAATATTCCGGTTTTTTCACCCTCACCCTGCCCCTCTCCCAAGGGAGAAGGAATAGAAGTTTATTACATGAATAAGGCCGTTGCGAAGCACGGGGGTCAGGTGCTCGCAATGACAAATAGGCCGTTACTCTTCGAGAACATCATAGGTCTTTGCTGAGCCACATCGCCAGAGCCGGCAAAAGAATTGACACCAGGAAGGCCGATAAGAAGGAATGCGCCGATGCGGAATATGCCCCGACCGCGCTGTAGACTCCGGATATGCCGAGGTTGGAAAGCGTCGTCAAGAGAACGAACCTCCTGAATTTCATGCCGCTCACGCCCGAAAAGAGGACGGAGGCTTCCGCAAGCACCGGGATGGGCCGGCAGACCACGAGCATCCAGTTGCCATAATTCTTGTTGAGATTCTGGAGTCTTTGCAGTTCGGAGGCGCCGACTATTTTTCCCGCAGCATATTTCACGGCGCTGCTGCTGAACCCATATCCAATAATGCAGGATGCGGTCATGCCGGCCAGAGAGGCAAGCGTGCCGCCAAAAAATCCAAGAAGATATCCGCAGGCGGCGCTTACCAGGCTGGAAGGTATCGGCAAGAAAATATCCGACGCCAGGAAACTCGCCAAAACAAATCCCGCCATCACGCGCCGGCTTCCTGCCGTTTTGATGAAATGAGTAATCCAGCCATCAATATCTGCGCCGAACAGAAAAAAAGGAACCAGAATGAGCGCGAGAATCGCGATCCAGAGGACGGTCCATTTTATCGATATCCCGGCTTTACCCATTACCCGATCATCACGATCCGGCCGTTTTCTTGGCCTGGCCGTCGATGTGCTCGAAGTCGTATTCGAGGCTCTGGGTAGCGCAGCGGTGACAGTCGATTGCGGGTCGGGGAAGTGTGGAGCGCTTCATGATTGCGTCACGCTCCCGTGCAATCCCCAGGTAGTAATCAAGCGATGGCGGCTGTTTGTTCGAGTAGAGCGCCCCACCTTTGACGATCCAGATTGCATACTTGGGGTAGATGCCGTGATCGAGGCACCAACGGAACCCTTCCATCGTGGAGTGGATGCCCTCCTGCTCCGTAAGAAGACCGTCGGCAACCTCGACTCCGGCCACGAGGTTATTGATTACGCGGCCGGGACCGAATATCTTGGCGGCCTTGACCGAAAGCTCCATCCAGTGGTCGCGCCCGACGTGCCGATTCTTGCCGGGGACCACTGCCGGCCAGGCGCGTTTGTCCCAAACCTCCATGTTGAAGGCGACGTAATCGAATCCCGCGTCCCGCAACCGATATATGTCATCCTCTTCCATGGCCTGAATGGCAGCGCAGGTCGGAGGCAAGGGCAGATTAAGCTGGCGCAGGGCATCGAGATAGACGATGTAGGCGTCGGCCTCCTTTTTCCGGTTGAGCAAACCGCCGCCGCTCATGGCCAGGTATCCGATCTCCGGCTGCTGCCGCCGAATCTCCTCGTAGGTCTCGCGCAGGTGGGTCAGATTGGGGCGCACCTCGTGCGACTTTCCCATCTGGACCCACGAGCAGAACCGGCATTCCTCGCCATATTTTGTGTATTCGCAATAGCGCAAAAGGAAGATCGCCACAGGACCGCACCGACCACCGAGGCTCGGTGAAAATACCGTGCCCATGGGGGCGCCATCGCTGGTTTTCATTCCCGTCCAGGGGTAGATCGTGGACATGGCGACCTCGTCGATCTTCTCCATGTCCGCGCCATGCCCACAAAGAAGCTCGAACCGGTCCGGCTGCCCGGAGGGGCGCAGGGCGTAGGGGCTTTCCGGGTTGAAGGCGACGAAAAACGTAATGCCGTCGTCGAAGTACATGGACCCCTGAAAATGGTGCGCGCCGTGCTCATGCCCGGCCTGGGATTTCTCATCGTGATGGTGGTAGTGGCGCACGCCTACCTGCTGCTGCTCCCAGCGGATGCCCAGCCGAAGCAGATCGGCTTTCAGCACCAAGGTGCGCGGAACATCGCCAAAGCGTTTCAAACTCTCTTCGATCGATTTCAGGTACGGCCTACTCGGGCTGTCAATAACAGGGGGTATCGGCGTCTTTTCAGGGTCATTTCCCTGCATGTTCTCTTCTCCTTTTCCCGGATTGGATGTAACGTTGAGAAGAACGTGTTTTTTCGCGCGCAAGTATACGATGAGCGCCCTTATGCGTCAATGAAATAATCCGTAAAGAATGATGATAGGGGTGCATGTGATTAGTGTGGGGATTGTGTCCGGGCGTGACGTTACCGAAAATTAAATTTATAGTTTGTCCTCCTGCCCCCTATAAGAAGGAAAGACAGCTTGAAGTCAAGAAGAAGGAACAAAAAAAGTTTGCCTTGCAGGAGGAGTGGTTCTAATTCCAATTAGCCATCAAGATGATAACCGGAATATTACTCATCCCATAAAGAGGACATTGACAGATAGAGTTTTTGCCGCTCCAGCCATCTGCCGGTCTGCAGTAACTATAGTCATTTCATGAGAAGCAGCCAGGGATAAATGAAGTGCGTCCAGGGTTCTCAAGGTGGTGTTCCATAAGCAGATCCATTCGCAGGCCAATCGATAATGCTCGTCGGCAAGAGTGACAGGTATGTAAAAACCTCCTCTTATGTGTGAAAGGAACATGGATGCCAATCGCTCCGCATCGTCATTTGACAATTCCTGCAGACGCACCTTTTTTGCCAAGGCAGAGTAGTATTCCACTTCTGTTAGGCGGCTGACAGAGGGCTGGAAACAGGTTCTCAGAAATGCCTCCACTTTATCACTTAACGGCTCCGGCGAATAGTAGGAGACAATTACACTAGTGTCGATGTAATAAATCATGAGCGCTCCTCAGTTCTTCCTTGGATAACAATTTTGCTTAAAGGGTCGCCGGTGATTCGGAGCGAAGCGCGGAAAGCTTGCAAATCCGGCAAAGTTCGGCTTTTAACGCTGAACGGAACAAGTCGAGCCACCGCTTTCCCGCGCCTCATGATTACAACTTCATGACCCGCCTCTACCTGACTAAGAATTGTGGAGAAGTGACTTCTTGCCTCTTTAACGTTTAGTTGTTTCATATTCGCACCTCTTTTTTAGATGAGTGTACACCTTTGGGCATTATATGTCCACCTTATTTTTTTACAGCCGAGCCAATTGCAAAAGTCCTTCTGCGTCTTTCCGGTGAAAGTCGGAATGTGTAGGAAAATGGAACTGGTTTTCGATTTTCGTCGGGACGACGTCTGGACCCCGGTGCCTGTCCCGGACCCCGATCCGGGATTCACCGGGGTGACGGGATGGGTTGATTTTGCAATTGGCTCAGCCTTATATAAATATCTTGCGGCTATGGCTTGCAATGACAAATAGGACATTGTGCAAAGGTTTCTGCATTAAGGAACAAAAAAAGGAACAAAAAAAGTTTGCCTTGCAGGAGGATTGGTTCTAATATAACTTCACAAATAGCGCAACCGCGTCCATATTTTCGGAATATGCTGATGACTGCACCAAGAAAGATTCTCTATCGCATCATCATCCCCTTTACGCTTCTATTTGGTTTAACGACCCTCGCCACCTGGTTCTTTTCGGTCTATTTTATCACCCGCTACCTTGACCAGAGCCTTAAACAGCAGATGGAACGGGTGACGGGCATAATCTCTCAATCCCGTTATATCCTCAATCCAACCATACTCCATCAGTTGAGGGAGGTCATCAATGCGGAGATCGTTCTCTTCGACGGAAGTGGCCGGATGCACACGTCCACATTCCCTGATTCCCGCCTCTTCGATACGGCGCCGATCACACCGGGGGATTTTCAGTCGCATGCGTTTGAAGGCAGAGACGTACAATTAGGAGGCGTGAAATACCGGACCATCATGCACCCGTTCACGCTCAGCGGGCAGGCGGGGGGCTTCCTCTCTCTCTGGATGCCCACGGGCGAGATGGATTCCTTACGATGGAGAATAGTCTTCAGCATCGGCGGGATCGCTCTTTTGGGAATCATTGCCATGGCCTGGATCGGCTACTACATCGCCCGCAGCATTAATGCGCCCGTGGAAGAACTGGTCAAGGTTACCACAAGAGTTTCCCATGGCGATCTCAGTGAAAGAGTCCTTCTCCGCAGTGATGACGAGATCGGAATCCTTGCCGATTCATTCAATCATATGATCGATGAGCTCAGGAGTTTCGAGGAAAAACTCGTAAAATCCGAGAAACTGGCTGCGGCCGGACAGATGGCGGCGGGATTTGCCCATGAGATTCGCAATCCGCTTACGAGCATCAAGATGCTTGGGCAGGTGCTCTACAAACGGATGAAGGACCAGCCGGAAAACCAGGAAATGCTGAGTTCCCTGGTGAAGGAAATCAGCAGATTGGATCGGATTATCCAGGAGATGATCGATCGTGCCAGACCCGGTGAACTCAAACAACAATGGGGTGAGGTAAACCAGCCGATGAAAGAGGTCATCACCGTTGCCGAAGAAGGGATCAATGCGGAGAATATATCAATACACCAAAATCTGTCGGAGCATCTTCCCCGTATGTATATGGACCAAGAAAAACTCAAGCAGGTATTGTGGAACCTGATCCTGAATGCCAAGGAGGCCATGCCTGACGGGGGGCATCTGACACTTTCTACGGAAGCAGTGAGCGACGGATTCATGAGAATTTCTATCGAGGATACCGGTCGGGGGATCCCTGCCGATAAGGTGGAGCTTCTTTTCCAACCTTTTTTTACGACCAAACCGGAAGGTTTTGGCCTCGGTCTGTCGATGAGCCGGAAGATTGTCGAGCAGCATGGGGGAAAACTCATCCTCGAGAATCGGTCTGAAGGAGGGACGAAGGCTGTGATTTTTCTGCCGGTACATCCAGGATAATAATTCCTTGCGGCGAGGAGTGGAGAGACGGACATGACAAGCATCCTTGTGGTTGATGATGAAAAAACGATACGTTTTGCCTTTGAGCAGTTCCTGCGAGATGAGGGGTTTATCCCGCACCTCGCAGCGGATGCCGATGCCGCTTTGGATCAGATCAATACGGGGAAACCAGAAATTGTGTTTCTCGACTATCGTCTTCCCGGTAAAGACGGGCTGGCGCTTCTCGAGGAAATCAAAAAAATGGATGCCTCGATTACCGTTGTCTTTATGACTGCCTTCGGGGAAATGGACGTGGCCATCAAGGCCATGCAGCAAGGGGCATATGAATATCTCACCAAACCGCTCGATCTTGAGAAGATTCGTATATTAATCGGTCGCATCCTGACGGGCAAGAAGTCTCTTCAGGACATGCCGACCGTTGTCGGCCGTGCACAGCCGCCCCTTGCTCTCCATCAGATGGTGGGAAGAGGGCAGGCCATGCAGGAAGTCTTTAAGATGATCGGCTTGCTGACCACGCAGGATGTCACCGTGCTCATCACCGGCGAAAGCGGCGTCGGCAAGGAGTTGGTGGCCCAGGCGATCCACGGCAACAGCTCTCGCCGCCATAATCCCTTCGTTGCTGTCAATTGCGGGGCCATGCCGGCAAATCTTATCGAGGCGGAACTCTTCGGTTACGAAAAAGGCGCCTTTACCGGCGCCGATGCGCAAAAGCCGGGAAAATTTGAAGCAGCCTCCGGAGGCACCGTCTTTCTTGATGAAATTGGCGATTTGCAGACATCCCTGCAAGTGAAGCTCTTGCGGGTTCTTCAGGAAAAGGCATTTGAACGGCTGGGCGGAAATAAATCGATTCGGACGGATGTGCGGATTATCGCGGCCACGAACAAGGATCTCCAGGAAGAACTTGCCATGGGAAATTTCAGGAAAGATCTCTTTTACCGATTGCATCTGATTCATGTTCATCTGCCCCCACTCAGGGAACGGAAAGAAGATATACCGCCCCTTGTCGAGCACTTTATCCAGAAGGCAAATCAGGAAATGAATCGCCAGGTAAGAGGCGTCACTGAAGAGGCGATGAAGCGTCTTAAGTCTTATCCGTGGCCCGGAAATGTCCGGGAATTGGAAAATCAAATCAAGCGGGCCATGGTCCTCTCACGGGAAGAAGTTCTGCCTGAATATCTCTTCGAAGCGGATAGCGCAGGGGAGTCCTTGCCCAGCCAGGGCGTCGAGGAACGACTTATGAGAATGGCGCGGCACTATCTCTCAGACCTCCTGCGTGCACAGGATGCATCAGGGACACCCTATGACAAGATCATCGAACTTATCGAAAAGACCTTGATTGAGGAGGCCCTGCAGCAAACCGGCGGAAACCAAATGCAGGCGGCCCGCCTTTTGGGCATGCATCGATCCACACTGCGAAAGAAAATAGAAGATTTTCGTTTATTGTAAGTGTCTTCTTGTCCCCTCTGGTATATTTTGTACAACCGTGTCACAATAATGTCATGTTATGGAGAGACTGAGGCGAGCGCGCCTCCTGCGTGGCGTGTAACTTATTGATATTATTTCCTCTATATTATCGCATGTTAATGGCTTTATGGCATGCGTATTGCTGTATTATAAATACCCCCCGATTGAGTAACTGATTATTCCCCGGTAGACGGTTGTGAAGGCATAAGACTGATTGCCTTCACAACCGGATTCCCCTTTTCCCGATTCCCGAAAATGTATTGCCTGGAAATCTTGTACCTCGATGCCCTGAGGCGAGAGTTTTGGCTTTGTTGATATAATTAAAGTTATGGCCATTACCGAACGATATTATACTGAATTCAGATCGGAATTAGGGGGGGATTCATGCCTTCCAAGGCAAATAATCATGAGGTGTTATTTATGACAAGTCTTGAACGAGTAATTGCGTTTGTATGTTCGGTTATAACATTTTTCACCATGTTGTCTTGCCCCTATGCACAAGAAGCTTTTCCACCGCCCCAACAGCCGCCGATATCGGGCCCACCACCACTGCCCTTCCCCCCCCCGGTTATGCCGCCGGGTCCGGGTAATGATGCGGCTCCCGTTATACAGGTGTCACCGGGTGTTTTTCGGCTTGGCGAGATAGAGTTGAACAAAAAAACGAAAACCATTTCGTTTCCTGCCAATGTCTGTATGGACAAAGGCCTCCTTGAATATGTCCTGGTCCGTGCAACGGGCAAAACATATGAGAGTCTCTTAAGAACAAATATAGAGCCCTATAATCTTCAGCTTGCCTTTCTGCTCCTCGGTTTTGAACCGACGGATCGCCCGTTGCGCGGTCAGGGGGATCCGGAAAAACCAAAGGGGGAGCTGTTGGAAATTACGATAAGTTATAATACCGGGGAGGGGAAAACGGTTGTCATCAAGCCTGAAGCGTGGATGATAAAGAAAACGAAAGACAAGTCCGTTGACATAAAAAAACTGGACTGGGTCTATACCGGTTCGCTGGTAATGGACGGACGTTTCCTGGCACAACAGACAGGTTCCATCATCGCTGTTTATCATGATCCCGCTGCCCTGATTGATCATGCCTCTGAGGGCGGCGAAAGTGATGAGGTCTGGTTTGTAAAAGAGGGGCATGTATTGCCGGTGGGTACAGCGGTGAAGGTAACGATAAAGGGTAAGAAATAACGATACGGACTGTAGGGAGGATATTCATGAAGACGACAGGCAGGCTATTGTTCATAATAATTTTAATCTTGATGCCGGTTTTCTCGGGTGCGGCGGAGAAGACCGTTGCCGCATCAAAGGCGGATGTATCTTTCAAAAATGAGATTGGAAATGCAATCGGTAAGGGTCTTGCCTGGCTGGCATCCCAGCAGAAAGCCGGCGGCTCATGGTCGCAGGACGAACTTCCGGCGTTGACGGGCCTTCCCCTCATGGCATTCCAGGGAGAGCCCACCGGTTTTTATAAAAACAAGTACGCCGACAACATAAACAGGGGATATGCCTTCCTGCTCAAGAATGCAAAGCCTGACGGCTCGATCTATGGAAATGATGTGTATATCAACTATAATACCGCCGTGTGCATTACCGCCCTTGTGGTTGCCAACCGTCCCGAATATGAAGGCATCATCAAGAAGGCGCGCAATTACCTCATTGCTTCACAGCATGACGAGGGTAAGCCCGGCATGGGAGACTCTCCCTACGATGGCGGCATCGGTTATGGCCGAACGGACAAGAATCCTGATCTTTCCAACACGGTGTTTGCATTGGAGGCCTTGTACTATACCCGTTATCTGAAAAACGAAAAGGGCGATGATCGTGAAGCGAAGGACTTGAACTGGCAGGCGGCAATACAGTTCATAACGCGCACGCAGCACATGCCCGGATATAATGACGAAAAGTGGGTGAGCGATGATCCCTACAACAAGGGGGGATTTGCCTATTTCCCCGGGAACAGCAGGGCGGGGGAGATGCAGCTTCCCGACGGCAGAACAACGCTCAGGTCATATGGAAGCATGAGCTATGCAGGCCTTCTGAGCTACGTATACGCCGACATGGACAAGAATGACCCTCGGGTCAAGGCTGTTTACGAATGGCTTATACGGAACTATACCGTCGAAGAGAACCCGGGATTCGGCGCAACCGGCCTTTATTATTATTACCACACCATGACAAAAGCTCTTACTGCGCTCGGCGTAAATACGCTGACGCTCAAAGACGGGAAAGTCGTCAACTGGCGCTCCGATCTGGCAAAACGCCTGCTCAATCTCCAGAAGGTTGAGGGCTACTGGGTGAATGACAAGGAAAGTCGCTGGATGGAAAACGATCCTGTCTTGGTCACGTCATGGACGGTGATGGTATTGGAAATGATCTGGCGGGGGATGTAAAACTGGTATGAAAACCCTACAGCAACAATTTGCCGTGCGCTATTCATATCCGGTCATATTTACCCGCGACGCCTTTGGGGTGAACAATTCTTCCTTGTGTGAGGTATTCAAAGATTCGGGACGCGCGCGCAACAGGACGTTGGTCGTTATCGATGCCAGCGTCGGCAGTGCGAATCCTTCGTTGCCGGAAAAGCTCGAACAATACGCGGCGCATCACCGCGAAATCATCGAATTTGCCGATTCTCCCCTCATCGTCAGGGGCGGAGAGATCTGCAAGACCGAGCCCGTAGAGGTCGAAAAGATTCGGGCGCTGGTGGATAAGCACCACTTGTGCCGCCATTCCTTCATTTTGGCCATCGGCGGAGGCGCCGTGCTCGATGCGGCAGGATATGCGGCGGCAACGACGCACCGGGGCATACGCTTTATCCGCATGCCCGCGACAACGCTTGCGCAGAACGATGCCGGTGTCGGCGTCAAGACCGGCATTAACGCCTTTGGAAGAAAAAATTACATCGGAACCTTCACGCCGCCTTATGCCGTCATCAATGACTTTGCTTTTCTGGATACCTTGCCCGCACGGGATTTACGGGCCGGGATTGCCGAGGCAGTAAAAGTTGCCCTTATCAAGGACCGGGAGTTCTTCGATTTTCTCTACCGGGAACGGCATAAACTGGCAGCGTTTGAGCATGAGGTCATGGAAACGATGATCATGCGCTGTGCGGAATTGCATTTGGAACATATTCGGGGAGAAGATCCTTTCGAATGCGGCGCCTCGCGCCCGCTTGATTTCGGCCATTGGTGCGCTCACAAGATTGAGGAACTGACGGGCGGAGCCATTAAGCACGGTGAGGCGGTTGCCATGGGCGTGGCGCTGGATTCCCTCTATTCCTATTATATCGGCAACCTGACCGAAATTGAATTGCACAAAATACTGATAACCCTTGAAGATATCGGCTTTGATTTGTATCATTGGACGCTCGGCTGGATAGACGTCAACAAGGCCCTCGCGGAATTCCAGGAGCATCTGGGAGGCGAACTCACCATTACGCTGCTGAAAGGCATCGGGAATAAAGTTGATGTGCACCGGATAGACGATGCTTTGCTGAAGAAAGGTATCGAGGCGCTTTCCGGAAGACAAAAAAACAAGGAGAACAAGGATGACCAGACAATGCAAGCAGAAATCCGCAAAGGAAATCCTGGATACGTACTTCATCGAGAACCGCGCCAGACTTCTTGATATCGCGTCATTCCTCGACAGAATCGACCGATACCAAGCATCGGAAGAGGCAAGGGGCGATTTTCGCTATACCTCGTTCATGCAGGCATTGAAGGTGGTCATGGCATCCACGGAAAACAGGACAAAGGCTGCCCAAATGATATTCAGCGACAGTTCCACCGAACCCATTGAAAGCGCGGTAGGGCTTGTAGCTCTCGGCGCTTGGGAAGGGGTGATGCGTGAAGGTAATTGATCCCCATATCCATATGATATCCAGGACCACCGATGATTACCTGAAGCTTGCCATCAGCGGCATCCATACCATAACGGAGCCCGCCTTCTGGGCGGGATATGATCGGTGTTCTGTGGAAAGCTTTCATGACTACTTCCACCAGCTTACGACTACCGAACCGGCACGGGCCGCCAGGTTCGGCATAAAGCATTACTGCTGGATCGGCCTGAATTCCAAAGAGGCTGAAAACAGGAAGCTCTCGGAAGAGGTCCTGAGCATTATCCCTCAATACCTTGACAGACCGACGGCGCTTGGCCTCGGCGAGATCGGCCTCAACAAGAACAGCCGGAATGAAATCAAGGTTCTGGAAAAACAGATAGCCATTGCCGCCGAGCGGAATGAACTCATCTTGATTCACACCCCCCATCTTGAGGACAAACGGAAGGGCACGCGCATCATCATGGATATGATCCTCAGTGAGAAGAGGATAGCGCCTTCCCGCGTTCTCATAGACCATGCGGAAGAACATACGATCGGCGAGATCAAGGACCGGGGATTCTGGTTTGGCCTGACGCTGTATCCGCACTCAAAGGGCAGCCCCGAACGGGCAGTTGATGCCGTGGAGATCTACGGCTCCGAGAAGGTCTGCATCAATTCATCGGCAGACTGGAGTGTGAGCGATCCCCTTGCCACCCTGAAGACCGCCAATGAAATGAGAAGGCGGGGCCATCCGGAAGAATTGATTCACCAGATATTTTACGAAAATCCCCGGGCCTTCCTGAGTCAATGCCCGAGGTTTGCGGTATCGTGATTACCTACTGTACAAGCATTCATCCGGGTGAAAGCTGGGATGAAATATATGGCAATCTGCAGACCCATCTTCTTGCGGTGAAACAAGCGATTTCCCCCGTTGACCCCTTTCCTATCGGTCTTCGACTGTCCAACAGAGCCTCAATGGAGATAGATGAGGAGGCTTCAAAGGAGTTTTCCGACTGGTGCCGGGAACAGGGCTGCTTTGTCCCGACGATCAATGGTTTTCCTTACGGCGCCTTCCATTCTTCCGTCGTGAAGAAAAAGGTCTATCAGCCTGACTGGAGAAGCGCGAAACGATGTGAATATACGAAACGGCTTGCAGAACTGCTTTACCAATGGCTTCCCCAAGGCGTCACCGGATCAATTTCCACCGTTCCCGTCGGATTCGGAAGGCATATCGACAAGGATGAGCATCCCCTTGTCAGACGGAATCTGGTGGAAGTTCTGGAACATATTCACGCCTTAAAACAGAAAAGCGGGAAGGAGGTTATCCTTTCCCTCGAGCCCGAACCGGGGTGCCTCCTGGAGACGACGGCGGAAGCCATCAAATTTCTTGAACAGATGCGGCTTCCGGAAAGATTGCAGGAGGGCATCGGCATATGCTTTGACTGCTGTCATCAGGCGGTTGAGTTTGAAGAGCCTTCGGAAGCCATAAAACTGTTGTCCGACTCCGGCATCAGACTGGGCAAGGTGCAGGTTTCCTCGGCCCTGCGCCTGCCGATATTTGACCGGGAGATTGCAGAGAAATTCTGCGAGCCCACCTATCTCCACCAGGTTGTCGTCAGACAGCAGAATGGCGACCTGGAGCGATACGACGACCTTCCGGAAGCATTGCGCCGGCAGGATAGTGACGGTGATGAAGAGTGGCGCATCCATTTTCATGTCCCTATTTTTATTGGCGGCACTAAGGAGCAGGGCACAACGCAATTTTTTCTTAAAGAGATACTTCCCCTTTTTGATGAGGATATACTCCTGGAGGTTGAAACGTATACTTGGGGAATACTTCCCCCCGAATTAAAAGGAAAAACAGTCGCCGAATCAATCATCCGCGAAATCCAGTGGGCGAAAGCGCTGAGCAATGAACCGGACCGTCGTTCTTAATGTTGTCGGGCTTACCCGTTCGCTTATCGGCGAACACACGCCAAATCTGCGTTCGCTGCTCTCGGCCAGCGCAACGATAAAAGCCATTACCCCTGCCGTCACCTGTTCCGTTCAGTCAACCTATCTGACCGGCAAATTGCCTTCCGAGCACGGCATCGTCGGAAACGGCTGGTATTTTCGCGATCTTTCCGAGGTAATGTTCTGGCGTCAGTCAAACAGGCTCGTACAGTCCGACAAGATTTGGAAAATAGCCGGAAGAATGAATCCTGCCTTTACCTGCGCGAATAATTTCTGGTGGTATAATATGGCAACCGACGTCGATTGGGCAGTAACGCCACGGCCGGTTTATTGCGCCGACGGAAGAAAACTGCCGGATTGTTACTCCATCCCCGCCGAACTCCGGACAAGGTTTACGAAAGAATTTGGTCAGTTCCCTCTTTTCCATTTCTGGGGACCGGCCACATCCATCTTGTCGAGTGAATGGATCGGCAAGTCTGCAATGGCGATTGAGGAGACGTTCAAGCCGACGCTGCACCTCGTATACTTGCCCCACCTCGATTACATCCTTCAAAAAGTCGGACCGAATGGAGAGATCGCAAAAGACCTTAAAGCGATAGACGACCTCTGCGGGCGATTGATCAATTTTTTTCTCGAGCGATCGTGCCGGGTTATCGTCCTCTCTGAATATGGGATTACCCCGGTGCAACGAGCGGTGCATCCCAACAGGATACTGAGAAAAGCAGGCTATTTGACGGTGAAGGTCGATCTGAACCGCGAATACCTTGACCCCGGACAATCAAGGGCCTTTGCCGTTTCCGACCATCAGATATCACATGTCTATGTGAAGGATGGCGCTGATATTCCTGCGATAAAAGCAATGATGGAACAGGCGCCTGGAATAGAAAAGGTGCTCGATGAAGAGGGGAAAAGGGAGTATGGTCTGGACCATGAGCGATCGGGAGAACTCATCCTCATTTCTGAACGTGACAGCTGGTTCACCTATTATTTTTGGGAGGCTGATGAGAAGGCGCCTGATTATGCGAGGACGGTGAATATTCATGCCAAGCCGGGCTATGATCCCTGCGAATTGTTTTTGGATCCCTCCCTCCCTTTTCCTCAATTGAACATCGGCTGGAGCCTGCTGAAAAAGATTCTCGGCTTTCGTTATCTTATGGAAGTGATTCCCCTTGACGCAAATCTCGTCAAAGGATCGCACGGCAGGGCAACGGAGAATGATGACGAAGGGCCTATCTTCATGACCACGGAACCAAAACTGCTTAACTCACCGTCTATCAGGGCAACGGAGGTCTTTAACCGTATGGTGGATCATGTTTTCTGCGATTAAACCTTTCCTTGATCTCTGCCGCGTCAGCAACCTTCCCACGGTATGGACTAATACGCTGGCCGCCGTCGTTCTTTCCGGTGCAGAATTTAAATGGCCGTCGTTCCTGATCCTTTTCTTCTCTCTGACCTTCTTTTATTCCGGAGGAATGTGTCTCAATGATATTCTTGATGCGCCTGCAGACCGGGTGAAACAACCGTTCCGTCCAATTCCTTCGGGCAGGCTTTCGGTGAAAAGCGCCTCAGTTTTTACCGGCGTCTTGTTTGCCGCAGGGATGTCGCTTCTTCTGTTTGTGCCGTATAAAAAAGCAATCTGGGGCGGTTTTCTGCTCCTTGCCTTGATCATCACGTACGATAAGTACCATAAGGAGCACCCCTTAAGTGTTTTTCTCATGGCGGCCTGCAGATTGATGATTTATATGATCTCTGCGGCGGCGGTATCAGGTTCGGTAGGGTTACATGCGGCGGTAACCGGTTCTGGTCAGTTTTTCTATGTCCTTAGTATCAGCCTTGTCGCACGGTACGAAAACAACAGAAGTGAACCGTTTTCTTTTCCCCTTATTCCGGCAATGATCGCAGGAATCTCCCTCCTTGACGGAATGGCAATGGCTTTCCTCGCGGCGCCGGTATGGTTGGCTGCCGGGATCGGCGGGGCCTTTATCACGCATTTCGGCCAACGATATGTCAGAGGTGGTTGATCGGCATACCATCCTCTTTTCAAGAGTGGACTGATGAAAAGGGAAGCAAGGTTTTCTCCGCGGATCCGACACCATTCCGCTACCTTCTGTGTGCTCATTTCTTCCAGAATACGCCCAGAACAATGCCCAGTATCAGCCAGATCGGGATGGAAAGGATGATGCCCCAGAAAAGTCCCGTCACTTTTTTTAACGACTCTTCCGTTTTTTTTGTGTTCAAAGCCCTTCCGACCTTGATCAGGATGTCTTCCATGTTGAAGGGCTTGGTGATATAGTCCGACGCGCCTTCCTTCATGGCTTGAATCGCATTGTCTATGCTTGGATAACCGGTGATCATCAAAAAGACCACCTTGCTGTCCAACAGCCTGATGGTTTTCAGTACCGCCATGCCGTCTTTACCGGGCATGAACAGATCGCAAATGATACAATCAAATCGTTCCGGAGCGAATTTATTGATCGCTTCTTCTCCTCCGGAAGCGATTACCACATCGTAGCCGGCATTGGTGAAATATTCACTCAACGTTTCCCGTGAGGACTCTTCATCGTCAACAACAAGAATTTGACCTGCACTCATTTATACCTCCTTCCCATTCATTATATGAGGAATATCGTTACTCTTTATATCGGAAGACATCTGCAATAAGTTGAGCCAAATGTTGCCGTTTTTGTGTGTAATACAATTTGCCGCCGCCTTCCTCAAGATTGGATGATAGGGGTGGTACGTTTCTCCGCTATCCCAAATATCAAGAGGGTGAAGAAAGATCAAGGAGGATTTTGAGTATTTCTTGCGTTCAGTAAATCCTGCATGTTATTCTTAAGGCTGGAAAAGAAAAGTAATTCGGGGGGAATTGAAACGACATGGAGTCACATAATCCCGATAAAAATATATCCGGAAGGCTTACGTGGGCACTTGCGCTCACTTCCGTAACCTTCATCGGGGAAGCTATCGGCGGTATCTGGACGAACTCGCTGGCACTTCTTTCCGATGCCGCACACGTATTCCTTGACCTGTTTGCCTTATTGTTGTCCCTGGGCGCCATCAAGCTGGCGGCGTTGCCTGCATCGGAAACACGAACCTATGGTTGGCACCGAACCGAGATATTTGCCTCGTTCATCAACGGCGTAACGATATTCCTCATCGCGATCGGCATATTCTACGAAGCGTGGGGAAGATTGCTCGAACCGCAGACCGTGAACAGTCTTCCCATGTTCATCATTGCCCTCGTTGGTCTGGCAATGAACCTACTCGCTGCTGTTGTCCTTTATCGCCATTCTCATGAAGACCTGAATGTCCGCAGCGCTTTCCTGCACGTCATCGGCGATGCTGCCGCCTCGGTCGGGGTCATTGTCGGCGGCATCATTATGTATTACTACCGGTGGTACCTTCTCGATTCCATGGTTTCAATTGCCATAGGCTGCATAGTCCTCTTCGGGGCATGGCGGGTACTGCGGGAATCAACGCATATACTGCTTGAAGGCGTTCCCCGCGGCTTGAGGATTGCAGATATTGCCGACAGCATGCGTGGGATCGAAGGGGTCAAGGACGTGCACCATTTGAACATCTGGTCGATCTGCTCCCATATCACTGCCTTGTCCGCTCATATCGATGTGGAAATCCGATATAAGCAGCGGCAGGCGGAAGTTCTCCAGGGGATTGAGAATATGTTGCGCAAGAAATTCTCTATCTCCCACACCACACTTCAGGCGGAGTGCATCCTTTGCGCCGAAGGTCCGGTAATCAAAGAACTGAACCACACGTCAAACCACGAACATCACCGCCATTGAACGGCAGGACCTGATGCGGCCGAGTCTAAAATAATTTGTGATTACTGACAGCGGGAGAAGCTACCGAATCCATGCAGGGTGACCCGATGCCGGAACAATTGCTATCCCTATTCAGGCCGGGTCTTGGGAGCGGATCAACCTGATTTAAAAGAAATTTTGCTTTTTCACTGTGCGGATAAAGGGAAAGAACAAAGTTGAGTCTGCTTATTATCTGATGCGTGCTGAAGCCGTCATGCTCTGATTTCCATAAGGAATACTGGGTTCGCGCCAGATTGACATTCGCATCTTCCTGAAAAGGATTCAGTCTTAATCCTTGCTGCCAGGCGGCCAAAGCCATTTCACCGTTGCCGAGATTCTCATAGACTGAGCCGATATTGTTCCAAGCGTCCGCGTTGTCCGGATCGATCTCCAGCAGAAGCGTTAATAATTTCACGGCATCACGGCAATTCCCCGTTTGCATGGAGAGATTGGCAAGGTTAAAGAGGGCCTTTCGGTGAAGGGGATCACGATCAAGGACTTGTTGATACTGTTGAGCGGCCTCATCGAACATGTCGTACCGATCATAAAGAACTGCATGGCAAAAACGGGCACGTACGTTATCGGGGTCAACGGCAAGAGTCTTTTTATACTGTTCGCAGGCCCCATGGTAGTCGCCCTCCAGATCCAGGATGTTGGCAATATTGATCATTGCTTCCACATTATGCTGATCCAGTTCAAGAGCCTTCCGGTATAGGCAGTGTGCGCTGGCAAGACGATCCATCTGTTCGTAGACGTAGCCTAAGTTGTTATAGGCTTCCGGGTTGTCCGGTTCCAGCTCCATCACCCGGTGAAAAGATTTTAATGCCTCTTCGTAATTTTCCTGCTCCAGATAAAGGAATCCGAGATTGACATGGGTGTCGGGGTCGGAATCATCGTACGCGATGCCCTTGATGCACGATTCAATCGTCTCGTGATGGTTCCCTCCCGCCCTATCGAGCTCGCAACCGTTGTAAAACAATGGGGGCGTAGATTCCCTTTTGATGTCTTCCATACGTCTGACTCCCGTTCCGTGTCCGGTCACAGGGCGCTTGCACTGTTGAATCGATGGAGCACGATATCCCGTATTTCCTGCCAGATGGGGACCGGATCCGTGGAATAGTCCGTTATCAATTGAGGGTTCTTCTTAAGTGTTTCGGCAGCGAGCGCTCCCGCCAGTTTAGCTCGGTGTTCCCGTGTGGATGAAAGTGATTGCCTGATCAGGGGTTCGGGGAAATCGATTCTGATTCTGCAATTACCGATTGCGATCTCTTCTCCGGAATCCTTCAGTGCCGGTTCCTGTTCCGGTGATGCGGGGGATGCGTCCGCCTGCGAAACGGCAGACAGTTCTTTACGTGCCTCGTTATCGGTTTTTTCATTTACTGCATTCACCCCATGCCCGACCTCATGGCCTGCCGGTTTTCCCGCCGTGCTTAAGTGACCTTCGTCGGGTTTTCCCGCCATTTCCGAGGGGACTTCCAAGGGCATATCCAATGGCGCTATTTCCTGGACGCGCTTACGGGATCTCCGCTTCTGAAAGGCGGGTCCCGTCAAACTCTGGAAGCGGGCGCCGATTTGATCAACAACGTCACCGGTTATCATGGACAAACCGTTCGTTTCACCTGCCTTGAGGCAGAGTTTCGATAACTTATTAATCAATCGGGGAATGCCATGGTCGGAATTCTCCCACATTCTGTCAAAGGCGTCCTCGGTAAAAATTTCTCTCGCCGCCCCGGCAAGCTGAAGTCTGGTTTCAACATATTTTTTGACAACCGCGGTGGAATCGAGTTTGTCTATCCTGCTGTAGGTGCCGACCCGTTGAAAGAGGTTTGCCCGTTTCGGATGTTCAAGCCTCTTGGCAAACTCGATCTGTCCGGCCAGCACTATCGTAAAGAGGTTTCTCCGGTCGCCCTGCATGTTGGTAAGCAGGCGAAGGCTTTCCAGATTGACCGGCGAAATGGCATTTGCCTCATCAATAAAAACAAGAATCTTCTTGCCCTCATCGATGCTGGTAAACAGGAGCCTGTTGAACGTTTCCAGCAGGTTCACCTTCCTTTTTTCTTCGCACTGTTTCCCCGTGAGTTGACCGATGATCTCCTGGAGGAGCTGGACAAAGCTGATGCCGGGATTGGTAACGAGGGCAATTTTATATTTCGTTTGATTCAGAGAATCAATGATCATGCGAAGCGACAATGTTTTCCCTAGGCCGACGTCACCGACGATAACCGCCATACATTCATCTCCTTCTTCTATGGCGAAGATGGTTTCCGCTATGGCGTGTTCCATGGACGTATGACAATCAACGTACATGGAAGGATCCGGAACATTATCGAACGCCGGCTTTTTGAGACACCAATATTCATAATACATGGCTTTTACCTCCTCAAGGATATACCGTTACGATAACCCGCGCCGGGATTTTGCTGATATGGCAGCCTCTCTCAATAAATCACGGCGGTCAAGGTTATCTTCGAGATACGAAAGAACGTCGTCGAACATGAAGCGCCTGAGTCTGCCCATTTTGTAGCTCTTCAATTTCCCTTTCCTGACAACTTCGTAGAGATAGCTCTTGCTGATTCGCAGCATCTGCACCACCTCTTCCGGTTTCAATAATCTGACGAGGGCTTGAGGTTCGAATTCGAATTTGATGACAAGGGTGTTCCCCCGATAAGCCGTTTCCTCGATCCCTCCGGCGACCTCTCCACCGAAACAGGATATCAGGTATGGAGCGGCTCTGAGAGTGCGGCTTTGTTCCCGCGTGAGCGTCAGGGTAACGGTTCGAGATTCCCCTTCATAATTCCCACCGGTATCGCCGTTTCCGGCATCCCCATTGCTCGTATTGTTTTTGCCGGTGTAGATTGATGTGTGCGGCGTTAGTCTGGCATATTCTTTTTCATACCGTGCAAGCCTGCATCCTTCATCGAGATTGTCGGAACCGGCAATCTGTTTTCTTAGGTTAACAATGCAGATTTTTTCCATGTCGCGCCCTTTCCTTATTGGCAAGTTAATCTTGAATGGGTCTTTTGTATTCTCGTTTGCTATTCGATAATTTTTCTTGCCTATAGAATAAGGAAAGATTATTGTATAATCAAGGTGAATCCGCTTAACTATGTGAACTTCTTCACATGTCAAGCGTGATGTATGTCACAGACAAGGGGGAGAGCATTGATTACGCCGATTAATGTGCTGAGAAGAATTCCCTTATTTGCATCGCTTTCGGAGATGGGTCAGGAGGATCTGGCGAGCATGCTGAGGAGAAAGAGTCTCGAGAAAGGGGAGACGCTCTTCCGTCAAGGCGATGAGGGGGGAGCGTTATACATCATCCTGCAGGGGCGGATAAAAATCTCCGTATCCAGACGGATGGACAAGGTAACGCTGGCGATTCTTGGCCAGGGAGAATTTCTGGGGGAGATGGCGCTGCTTGACGGTCTGCCTCGTTCCGCCGATGCGGTTGCTCTGGAGGAATCGCAACTCTATGCTCTCAATCGCAAGGATTTTCTTTCTTTTCTGAAACATAATGAAAATGCGGTGCACGCGATCCTTTCCTCCCTGTCCATGAGATTGCGCAAAACAGACGATCAACTGGCGGAAATGTGTTTTCTGAATTTGTCGACGCGACTTGCTCAAAAACTCGGGCAATTGGCGGAGCTGCAGGGCTTTCGTGACCCCAATGACGTGAACCCGCATGAATGCAGCTTGAAAATCTCCCAACAGGAATTGGGAGACATTCTCGGTGTCTCACGAGAGAGCATCAACAAAGAATTAAAATGCCTCCGTGACCATGGTATCGTATCGACATCGCGGAATTTTATCCATATTCATGATTTCGCATCCTTGAAAAAGCGTATGCCCTGAATGTCGATTGAGGTCAACGTTATGGCGCGCGACAATAGTTATTGTCGGGATGTTTGACATCCTCTGATCTCTTTATTATCAACGAAAACACCCCGACGGTGTGATGGGGTGATATACGTTAAAGGAGAAGGCAAAGCATGGCAACAGCAAACAGTAATTGTCCGATCTCGATGTTCAAAGTCGGGGATACCCTGAAGGGGTTCCGCGTCCTCAGGGTGGAACAGATTCCCGATATCCGCGTTACGGTCTACGAGGTTGGGCATGAAGAAACGGGAGCGCAGGTGCTCCATCTTCACTGCGACGACTCCGAAAACCTCTATTCCGTGGGGTTTCGCTCTCCGCCCGCGGATTCCACGGGCGTTCCCCACATCCTGGAACATTCCGTGCTGGCCGGATCGGACCGCTATCCCGTCAAGGATGCCTTCAACGAGCTGATGAAGGGGAGCCTTCAGACCTTTATCAATGCCTTCACCTACCCCGATAAAACCATTTACCCCGTGGCCAGCCGGGTGCGGGCGGATTTCTTCAATCTTGCGCGCGTTTACACGGACCTGGTCCTCAGGCCGCGCCTCTTGGTGGAAACGTTCAGGCAGGAGGGGCACCACATCGAGTTTCTGAAACCGGATGAGCCTGCGGGAGAACTGAACATCTCCGGCATCGTCTACAATGAAATGAAAGGGGCCTATTCGTCGCCCGACAATTTAATGTTCAAGATCATCCAGGAAAACATCTTCCCGGGCAACGCCTATGCCTTCGATTCAGGCGGCGACCCGGAAGTCATCCCCCGGCTTACCTACGAGCAGTTCCGGGAATTCCACCGCACCTACTATTCGCCTTCGAACGCCCGCTTTTTCCTCTACGGCGATATCCCCACGAAGGATCACCTGGAGTTCCTGGCCGAGATGCTGGAGGGGTTCAAGCGGGCGCCGGTGGAGTCCTCCGTTTCCAGCCAGCCCCGCTGGAGTGAAGCCCGCAGCGTTCGTGGCGCCTACCCGATCGGCAGGGAGGAGGAGCGGGGGAAAAAGACGTCGGTGAACGTAAGCTGGCTCCTTGCGGAGAACACGGATACGGATACGACCCTTCTTCTGCAGATTACCGCCGGCATACTCGTGGGCAGCGCCGCCGCGCCCCTGCGGAAAGCCCTGATCGATTCATGCCTTGGCGAAGACCTCTCCCCGGTGACGGGAATGGAGCGAGATTTCCGGCAGATCGTCTTCACCGCGGGATTGCGGGGCACGGAACCGGATCGTGCGGCCGCCGTCGAGAAGCTGATCATGGATACGCTGCGGGAACTGTCCCGGACAGGTTTCGACCGGCAACTCGTGGATGGCGTTCTGCACCAGGTCGAATACCACGGCAGAGAGATCGTGCAGGCCTACGGGATCGTCCTCATGGGAAGGGTTTACCACACGTGGCTCTACGACGGCGATCCCCTGGACGGACTCAATTTCCCCCGTGCCATTGAGGAGGTGCGCAGGAAGTGGGAGGAGCGTCCTGAACTTTTCCAGGATATGGTCCGCACCTGGCTTGCGGACAACCGGCATCGCCTGCTTTCCGTGCTGGAACCGGGCAACACCCTTGCGGAGGAGCAGGAAGAGAAATTCCGGAAAGAGATGGCGCGGCTGAAAGCTTCTCTCGACCCCCGGCAAATCGAGGAGATCAGGGAGAACGTCACTGCCCTGCGCCAATTCCAGACGGAGCCCGATGGCCCGGCGGCGGCCGCCTCCCTTCCGCGATTGCGGATCGCCGATATTCCCCGCACCATCGAAACGATTCCCACCGCCATGACGATCGAGGGCACGGTTCCGTTGATGAAGCACGATATTTTTTCCAACGGGATTGCCTACCTGGATATGGCTTTCGACGTGTCGGACCTATCGGAAGAAGATCAGTCTCTGCTTCCCCTTCTGGGAAAGCTCATGACGGGCATGGGTGCGGCGGGCCTCGACTACGAGGAAATGGCGAAACGCATTGCTCTCAGGACCGGCGGAGTAGGCGCTCACCTGGTGGCCGGAATGGTTGCCGACGGGAAGATGAGCTGGCAGAAGATGATCTTTCAGACGGGCGCCCTGCACCGCAACGTCGGAGAGGCCGTGGGCATCCTGTCCGACATTCTCTCGGCGGGGGAACTTGTCCCCGGGAACCGGATGCGCGACCTCATCGCGGAACGCAAGAACGACATCCATGCCGCCGTGGTGCCCTCCGGCCATATCTTTGCGCGGCGTTCGGCGGGGGCCTCATTCTCCGTGCCTGCCCGCCGCGATGAACAGTGGCACGGCAGAACCCAGCTTCGTTTCATGAGCGGTGTCGCCGGCAGGTTCGATACGGAAAAGGAGGAACTCGCGGAGAAGCTGGTGCGGCTCCGCGACAAGCTCATGTGCCGGAAGAGACTGTTTCTCAATCTGACCGCCGATGCGGAAGGGCTTGGCCTTCTTTCCGCGGCGCTGCCCGCCCTCGTGGGGCGAATTCCCGCAGGAGGACAAGCCCATACGCCCGACATGCCGGAGTCGATGCCCGTCCATGCCGGCATCGCCATTCCTGCCCAGGTATCCTACGTGGCCATGGCCATGTCTGCGCCTCCCTATGCCGATGCTCTGGCGCCCTCCCTGCTCGTGGCGGCAAAGCATCTTTCGAGCGGCTACCTGTACCGGCGCATCAGGGTGCAGGGCGGGGCGTACGGCGGCATGTGCCAGTACGATGTATCAAACGGCCTCTTCGCCTTTCTGTCATATCGCGATCCCCATATCGTGGAGACGATCCGGGTTTACCGCGATGCCGTTGATTTTATTGCCCGCGACAGGATGGAAGTGGGTGATCTGGAGAAAGCCGTTACGGGCACCATCGGCGCTCTCGACAGGCCGCTGGCTCCTTCCGGTCGTGGTTATACGGCGATGATACGTTACTTTGCCGGACTTAAGGACGAAGCGCGGCAGAAGCTGCGTGCAGAGATACTGGATATGACCCCGGAACGGGTGCAGGAGGCTGCATCCCGGTACTTTCTTCCCGCAGCGGAATCGGCGGCCGTTGCCATATACGCGGCGGAGGAGGAACTCAGGAAGGCAAATGAGAACTTGAACCCCAAGCTCCTCTTGGACGCGCTTGTTTGAGGGCCGTTGCCGGGAACAAATCGCTCGCCAGCGAACTTCTTACGAGGCCGTCCAAGGTTGAATGGAGAGAAACAGGGGAATGAAGGAAAAGGTGTTGTCGGAGAGGATAAACTGTACCGTCTGTGGTCATTTTTATATCACCCATAACCCGGAATTTCCTTATGGGTGCAGGGGGCTGGGTTTCAAATCCCTGAAACTTCCCAGTGTGGAGGTGCTTCTCTCTTCCGGCGCTCAATGCCGATTTTTCATTCCGAAACGGACAGAGACATAGAAGGAGGGGGTGTATGAAGGCGCTGGTTACTTACCATTCCATGACGGGAAATACGGAAAAACTTGCACGGGCGATTTTTGCCGCCATTGATATTGAAAAGGAAATGGTTCCCCTTAAAGATGTAGAAAACCTGGAGGGGTACGATCTTATTTTCTGCGGCTTTCCCGTCCATGCCCATAGCGTGCCCGCCAAGGTTCACTCCTTCTTCAGGAAGCTCCCTCCCGGTCAGAAAATAGCGTTCTTTTCCACCCACGGTTCCTTGCAGGGAGGAGCGTTAGCCCGGCAGGCATTCGAACATGCCCTGTCCCTGGCAAACGGCGCGAACGTGATCGGGACCTTCAGTTCCCGTGGTGTGGTTGAAGCGAAGCTCCTGGGTGCGATCAGGAAGCAGCCGGAACATCAGGCATGGGCGGAAGAAGCCCAAAGCGCCGAAGGACATCCGGACGAGGCTGATCTTGCCGACAGCCGCGCTTTTACCCGGGACATGATCAAGAAGGTTCGGGAGTCCGTCTGATACCGCGTGCTAAAGGAGTTCTTCGAGTTTTTTCAGCGCCAGATCGAGATTCTCCGGCTTCGTTCCTCCGGCCTGCGCCATATCGGGGCGTCCGCCGCCGCTTCCTCCCACGATGGGGGCCAATTCCTTGATAATGCTTCCCGCCTGGTAGCGGTCCGTCAGGTCCTTGGTGACCATGCACAGGAGCATGGCCTTATCCCCCGCCCTGCTTCCGAGCAGAATTACTCCCGACTTGAGCTTGTCCTTTAATTTGTCGCCGAAATCCCGCAAGGCCTTCGCGTCAGCCGCGTCGACAACGGTGGCCAGGAAGTGCATGCCCTTGATCTCTTTCGCCCCGCCGAGGAGATCGGAAGAATCCTTGGCGGCGAGTTTTCCCCGAAGCGTTTCGATTTCCCGTTCCAGTTCTCTCTCACGCCGGAGAATCTTTTCCATCCTTTCTGCCATGGTAGAGGGGGTCGCCTTCAGAAGTCCCGCCGCTTTCTTCATCTCCATCTCCAGGCCGTGGGCGTACGCCACGGCGACCTCCCCGGTCAGCGCCTCGATCCGCCTGACACCCGCGGCGATGGCTGATTCGTGGATGATCTTCAGGTAACCGATGTCGCCGGTTTTGCCTACGTGCGTGCCGCCGCAGAGCTCGCTGCTCAAGCCGCCCATCGCCACTACCCGGACGTGCTCGCCGTATTTCTCGTCAAAAACGGCCGTGGCGCCGCTTTTCAGGGCCTCTTCCAGGGGCAGGACCCTCGTGCTTACCGGCGCGTTCGTGCGAATATATTCGTTTGCCAGTGCTTCGATCTTTGCCAGTTCGTCATCCTCGATTTTGGAAAAATGGGTGAAGTCGAAGCGCAGGCGCTCGGCGCTCACGAACGAGCCGGATTGCTTGATGTGATCGCCTAATAGCGCTTTCATGGCGGCCTGGAGGATATGGGTTGCCGAGTGGTTTGCCGCGACCGACCACCGGTTCTTCTCGTCCACCCGGAGACGCACGCTGTCGCCGACCTTAATGCTCCCCAACTCAAGCCTGCCTTTGTGGGTAAGGATATGTTCGAGCGGTCGCAGGGTATCGGTCACGATGAAGCGGAAAGACTCCCCCTCGATTACGCCCCGGTCTCCCACCTGCCCGCCGCTCTCGCCGTAGAAGGGAGTCTCGCGCGTGATGATCTCCCCTTCGTGTCCCGATGCAAGACTTTCCACGGGACGGCCCTCTCTGAGAACGGCGGTGATCTCCGATTTTCCCTCTGTCACTCCTTCGTATCCCGTGAAGGAGGTGTTTATGCTTCCCGCGGAAAGCTGACGGTAAGTTTCGGATACGGCCTCTTCGCCGCTGCCCTTCCATGATTCCCGGGCCTTTTCCCGTTGGGCGGACATGGCCCGTTCGAACCCGTCCGCGTCAATGCCGAATCCGTCCCTGCGGACGATATCTGCGGTCAGGTCTGTGGGAAAACCGTACGTGTCGTAAAGCTTGAAAACCACGTCGCCCGGTATGGTCTTTTTCTTCTGCTTTCTCAGTTTTGCCACTTCCTCCTGGAGGATCTTCAGGCCGGCATCGAGGGTTTCGATAAAGCGCTGTTCTTCGTTTACCACCACTTTTACGATGTACGATTCCTTGTTTGTCAGGTCGGAGTAAATCTCCCGGTTTGCTTCAATAACGACCTTGCATATCTCGTGGAGGAACGGTTTGCCGAGTCCGAGCAGTTTGCCGTGGCGGGCCGCGCGTCTCAGAATGCGCCTCAGGACATATCCCCGCCCTTCATTGCTGGGGAGAACTCCGTCGCCGATGAGAAAGGTGATGGCGCGGCTGTGGTCGGCGATAACCCGGATGGAAATATCCACGTCCGCGTTTTGACGGTAGGTCTTGCCGCTGATGTGTTCGATGGCGTGGATGATTTCGCCGAACAGGTTGGAGTCGTAGTTGCTTTTCACTCCCTGGACGACGGCGGCCAGGCGTTCCAGTCCCATGCCCGTGTCAATATTCGGCTTCGGCAGGGGGGTCATGGCGCCTGCCTCGTTCCGGTCGAACTGCGTGAAGACGAGGTTCCAAATCTCCAGATACCGGTCGCAGCCGCATTCGATGTTGCAGCCGGCCTGGCCGCATCCTGCCGTTTCACCCTGGTCGTAGATGATCTCGGAGCAGGGGCCGCAGGGACCCGTTTCGCCCATCATCCAGAAATTGGTTTCCTCTCCCATGCGCACGATGCGCTCCGCGGGAAGGCCGATTTTCTCGTGCCATATCCGGAATGCCTCGTCGTCGTCCCGGTAGATGGTGACCCAGAGTTTTTCCTTGGAAAGGTTCATGACGCCCGTCAGGTATTCCCAGGACCAGGCGATGGTTTCTTCCTTGAAGTAATCGCCAAAGGAGAAATTGCCCAGCATCTCGAAGAAGGTATGATGGCGCGCCGTCACGCCTACGTTTTCCAGGTCGTTATGTTTCCCGCCGGCGCGCACGCACTTCTGCGCCGTGACGGCCCGCCGGTAGTCCCGTTCCTCGATGCCGAGAAAGCAGTTTTTGAACTGCACCATGCCGGCGTTGGTGAAGAGCAGTGTGGGATCATCCTTCGGGATGAGGGCCGAACTGGTTATCCGCGCGTGCCCCTTCCCTTCGAAGTATTTCAAAAAACTTTCCCTGATTGCGTTACCCGTCATGGCCATGCCTTCACTCCTCTTCCCGCACCGCGAGTATCTCAAAAATCAAGCCTGGCGGGAATCCCTTCCCCATCAGGCTGTGTGCCAGTCTTCTCTTTTCCTTGTTATCGGGCGCGACCGTCTCCCGCCCCTTCGTCTTCTTCCGCACGATCCGGCGTATGGCTTCCCGCTCGCTGATCTCTTCTCGGATCGCCTCGATAACCAGCCGGGCCGAATCGGCGGGAATGCCCTTTTCCCGGAGGCTCATTTCTATCCGTCTGTTCCCCAGGAGCCGGTTCACCGCCAGATTCCGCGCCCACTGGCGGGCGAAGGTTTCGTCGTCCAGGTATTTCAGGTCGTGGAGTTCCGCCGCCACCCGGTTTACGGTCTCGCCGTCAAAGCCCTTTTCCGCAAGCTTTGCCCGCAGCTCCTGTTCGCTCCTTGCCCTGAGCGCGAGCAGCCGGAAGGCCTTCTGCCGGGCCTTTTCCAGGAGGCGTTCATCACCCATCAGGACTGCTCTTCGGGGCTGCGGGACTTGAGTCCAAATTTTTCCCGGACGGCTGCTTCGACTTCTTTGAGGGTATCCTGATTTTCCTTAAGGAATATCTTCGTATTGTCCCGTCCCTGGCCGAGCCGCTCGCCCTTGTAGGAATACCAGGCGCCGCTCTTTTCGATGATGCCGTTCTCGGCGGCCAGAT
>CAZTLA010000021.1:0-27117 GCA_964614365.1 uncultured Syntrophales bacterium
GATCGGCCACAATTTCAAACAGGCGTTTGTTTTTGACGGGATTAAAACCGTTCTTTACGAATGTTCTCTTTTCAGCCATGGTTCGCTCGATTCTCGCGCCTTTTTTTCTAAAGGTAATACATTAAGACTATAATAATGTCAATTCCTCTTGACATTGTTTTGAATAATTTATAGTGGTAGCGCTCCATCACGGTGTTACCTGATCATAGCGTTAGGGAGGATTTCCCCATGGGAATGACAATGGCAGAGAAAATTCTTGCCGGGCACAGCGGCGTAAAAGAGGCGAAGGCCGGCGAGTATGTTACGGCGAAAGTGGACCAGGTCTGCATCTACGACTCGTTTATTGATATCGAGCACGGGATGCTGGAGGCGGGCATTGAAGGAGGGTTGAGCCGGGTCTGGGATAAGAGCCGGGTTGCCATTCTGATAGATCACGGTGCGCCGGCAATGGATAAAAACGTCAAGATGGCGCAAAAACACGTGGCCATCCGCAACCTGGTCAAGAAACTGGATCTTCCGCTCTTTTACGACGTGAAGGCAGGCATCTGCCATCAGGTCATGGTGGATAAGGGTTTTGTGTTGCCCGGTTCCTTTGTGGTCGTACCCGATTCCCATACCACCATCTACGGCGCCCTGAATTGCGGCGGGACGGGCATCGGCGAGACGGAAATGGCCTGGGTTCTGCACTTCGGGGAGCTGTGGTTTCAGGTCCCCCAGACCATCAAAATGGAGGTCGCCGGCAAATTGAAGAAAGGCGTGACCGCCAAGGATATATTCCTCCACGTCTCCGGGACCTATGGAACAGAGGTGGCGCAATACAAGTCCATGGAGTGGACCGGGCCCGCCATCGACAGCCTCAGCCTGGACGGACGCCTCTGTATCGCCAACCAGTCCGTCGAGCTGGGGGCGAAGTTCAGTCTCTTCAAAGCGGACAAGAAAACCCTCGACTTCGTGAAAGGCAGGGCGGTGCGGCCCTATGAGCCGGTGGCGCCCGACCCGGATGCCCGGTACGAATCGGTGTATCAGGTAAATGCCTCGGAACTGGAACCCCTCGTGGCCCAACCCCACAGTATGGAGGTGGTCAATCCGGCCGGTTACTACGGAGACGTAAAGATCAACCAGGCAAATATCGGCGGCTGCGCCAACGGACGGCTGGAGGATATCGCCTGGGCGGCTCAGATCCTCAAGGGGAGAACCGTGCATCCGGACGTGCGCTGCATCGTGGGGCCGGCCTCATGGGTGGTATATAAAGAGGCGATGCAGAAAGGGTATCTGGAGACGCTGATCGATGCGGGAGTGATTGTCTGTCATCCCCACTGCGGGCCCTGCACCGGCATGATGGGGGCGCTGGCTCCGGGAGAGGTTTGCATCACCGCCACCAGCCGCAACTTCAAAGGACGGATGGGCTCTCCGGAGGCAAGCATCTATCTTGCTTCTCCGGCTACCGTGGCGGCTTCGGCGATTGCCGGGCATATCGTTGATCCCCGGGAGGTATTGTGAACATGGCGGACAGGATCATTCAAGGAAAAGTGGTAAAGCTGGGCGACTACGTGAACACCGACGTCATTTCGCCGGGACGGTGGATGCGGGAAGGGCTGGACGTTCTGCGCCTGCATACCATGGAGGCGATACGACCGGATTTCTACAAGGAGGTGAATCCCGGCGATATCCTGGTCGGCGGCAGGAATTTCGGTTGCGGCTCTCACCGCGAGCCGGCTACGGAGATCATGCGGGTGCTGGGGCTCTCGGCAATCGTCGCCGACTCCGTGGCGCGCCTGTACTATCGCAACTGCATTGCCTTCGGTATTCCCGTGTTCGGCGTTGATGGCATCTCCGCCATCATCGACGAGGGAGAACGGATGGAGATAACGCTGGGGGCGGAGAACGTTACGTTCAGGAACTTAACCCGGAGCGGCGAGCTTTCCTGCGCGTCGATTCCGGAAACGATGGCACGGGTACTGGAGGCGGGCGGGGTTTATAAGCTTCTCAAACAGCGGCTGGCGGCAGGGGCATAATACCTTTTGAGGGGATATGACGATATGAGCGGACACACTCTGGCAGCAAAGATACTGGCGAAGGCTTCCGGCAAAAAAGAAGTCTTCCCCGGTGAAGTGGTTATCGCGAATGTGGATGCCCTGTTTATGCATTCGCCCAGCTACAAGTTCAGGCATTTTGAAAAAATCGGAGGCGTCAAGTCCGTATGGGACCCGGACAAGGTTATCGTTGCCGCGGGGCACCACCTGTTTCTCCCCTCCACCCAGGAATATGCCGACGCCGTGACCTTTGTCCGGAAGGGGTGCAAGCGGTACGGCATCAAACACCTCTACGACATGGGAACCGGCATGGGCCATTACCTCATGATCGAGAAGGGGCATGTCTGGCCCGGGGCGGTCGCCGTGGGCTCCGATTCCCACACCACCGCGTACGGCTGCATCGGCTGCCTGGCCTCGCCCATGAATTTTGAAACCAGCGAGGTCATGCTCTCCGGGAAAGCATGGTTCAAGGTGCCGACGACAATCCTGGTAAAATTGGAGGGCAGCACCAGAAGAGGCGTCAGCGCCCGCGATGTGGCCCAACATGTTCTGGGCATCGTCGGTCCCGACGGGGCATTGTGGCGGTCCGTCGAATATGCCGGTTCCTATATCGGCCGCCTCAGTATTCAGCAGCGGATGATCTTCAGCCTCCTGACGACGGAAATGGGGGGCATGTGCGGTCTGGTGGAGCCCGATGAGGTCACCATTCAGTATATGGAAGGGCGCAGCCGGCAGCCTTTCGAAGCGGTCTACAACGACGCCGATGCGAAATACGAGCAGGTCATCGAGATTGATGTATCAGCTCTGGAACCGCAGGTGGCCGTTCCTCCCCAGCCCAGCGATACCAAGGCTCTGGCGGACGTGGCAGGGAAAGACATCCAGCAGGCCTACGTGGGCGGCTGTACCGGGGGGGGCATCGAAGACATGCGTATGGCGGCTGAGGTGATGCGGGGCCGCAAGGTGCACAGCGAGGTGCGGATGATCGTGGTTCCCGGCACACGGACAATATTGGATGAAATGTTGAAAGAGGGACTGGTGGAAATATTCTCCGACGCCGGAGCCTTGATTACGCCCCCCTACTGCGGTCCCTGCCAGATGATCTGCGTCGGGCACCTGGGCGGGGGCGAGACCATGATCGGCACCCATCCGCGCAACCTGCCCGGACGGGCGGGAGCGGACACGGAGATTTATCTTGCTTCTCCGTACAGCACGGCGGCGGCGGCGGTGGCCGGAGCAATAACCGATCCGAGACAGTACCTTTAATCAGGGAGGTGAAGGAACGTGGCGGCAACGCGCGGCAATGCATGGACATTCGGCGATCACATCAATACGGAGAGCATTCTTGGCTCCGGCAAGGAAGAGAACTGGGACTCGGCGTTGAACGGCGTCCTTGCCTATTACGATCCGGAATTTCCGCTGAAGGTGAAAAAGGGGGACTTCATCGTCGCCGGCCGTAATTTCGGCACGTCCTCCGGGCGTCCGGCAGGGGAGATCCTGAAGGCGAAGGGGGTGAAAGCCGTCATCTGTGAGAGCGCCAGCATGATTTTTTACCGCAATACCTGGAATATGGCCGTCCCCGTGCTTCAGTGTCCGGGCATCCTCAGGAAAGTGGCAAAGGGGGATGAGATCGAAGTGGACGTGGAGACGGGAACCATTAAGGTTTTAAAGACGGGCGATATCTTGCGGGCCGAGGAAACGCCCTCGATCCTCCTGGAAATCTACCGTCAGGGCGGCATGCTGGGGTGGGTGAAGAGCAGGCGGAAGGAATACAAGACATTGGAGTAATGTAGCCGACTGCTGAAAAATGCCCATCTGCGGCGTTTCCTTCATTCTTCGCCATGCAACCCTTCGATTCCTCAGGGCAGGCTCGGCTCGTGACAGGCCCGGTCATGGTGAGCTTGTCGAACCATCGGGGGCCTTGCATCTGGACATTTTTGAGCAGCCGGTAAAGGCGGTTTTTTAAAACTCTGAAGAGGGAAAGAGAGATGGCGGTTCCGGGGGAAGAGATGTCCCAGCGGTGGGCGAGACTACAGGAGGCCATGGATAGAGAGGCGCTGGATGGGCTTCTGGTTTTCTCCAACCAGCTTAAGACCGTATCAGTTCACTATGTCGCGGGCTATACCTTGATCGGGGAGCGGGCGTTCTGCTACCTCCCGGTGGCGGGCCGTCCGGTGCTGCTCATATCGGAGGCATGGGATCTTGCTCGGGCTGCCGGCGAAACTCAATTGGAAGATGTGCGGGTATTGGGGAAGGATTGGCCGCAGGAAATCGCCGCCCTTTGCCGCTTGGCCGAGGGAAGGCTCGGTCTGGCGGGACGGGAGGTCATGGGAAGGCTGGATTTGGAAGCGCTGGAGAAGGCGATAGGCGGCAAGACGGAATCCGCCACCCGTTTTCTGGAGGACATGGCCGTCGTCAAAAGCCCTTACGAACGGGAACTGATCCGCGAGGCCGCAACGATGGCCGATGCCGGATTCATGCGGGCGCTGGAAGTCATGCGGGAAGGATTGGCGGATTTCGAGCTGGTGGCGGAAATTGACGATGCCATGCGCCGCATGGGCGCCGTGGATAACTTCCAGATGCTCGCCGTCGGGAAGCAGAACTCGGGAATGCTGCTTCCCTTTGGCAAGAAAATCGAGCAAGGGGATCTGATTCTCTTTGAAATCACTCCGACCAGCGGCGCCGAGACGTATTCCGCTCAGTTGTGCAGGACGGTTATCTTTGGGGAGAAGCCCGGCGAACTGCTCCTGCAAAAATACCGCCTTCTGATCGCGGCTCTGGAGGAATCCCTGGCCGTCGTAAAACCCGGCGTAAAGATCAGCCAAGTGGCGCGGATACAGAACGACATTATCGGCGGGGCCGGATATGGAGAGTACTGCCGGCCGCCTTACATGCGGGCCCGCGGTCATGGGTTCGGTCTGGGGCGCATCGAAATAGACGAGGATTCCCCCTGGGAGTTTGCGGAAGGCATGAGCCTGGTAATACATCCCAACCAGTTCCTGCCGGAGACGAGCTACCTTGCCCTCGGCGAGCACATTATCGTTACGGAAACCGGGATCGAGCGTCTCACCCGGACGGAATCGAAGATATATGAATGTTCGGGTAAAAGCGTATAGATCATATCTGCGGGCGGGTATTTCCCGCGGCATACGGCCGACTACGCGAACAAAGGGTGCAGTGAAAGGAGAACACTATGATCAAGAAAAAAAGACCATGGTTCGTATATCTTGTTTCCGCATTCCTGGGGATTTTCTTGTGCGCCGGTTCCGGGGCGGCGGATACATCTTTTTTCAATCGTAAGGTGGTGGAACTCATTGTCTGCACCAAGGTTGGCGGAGTTTACGACAGCGAAGCCAGGTTGCTAGCGCCCTACCTGCAGAAGGAACTTCCGGGAAGCAAGGTGATTGTGCGCAACGTTCCGGGAGGAGGCCATATCGTGGGCGCAAACCGTGTGTGGGGCGCCCGGCCTGACGGCCTGACTATTGCGATTGCAAATGTTCCCGGTCTTATCGCTGCGCAGATCAGGGGAGCGGAGGGAATCCGCTTCGATCTCCGAAAATTTACCTGGATAGGACGTCTCTATACGAACCACCGGTTTTTGATCGCCCGGAAAAAAGCGGGCTTTGATACCATTGAGCCATTTCTCAAGGGTGAAAAGGAATTCAAGGTCGGCGTCGAAGGCGTAGGCTCCGGTCCCTATAATACGGGCTTGCTTATGGCCGAGGCCCTGGGACTGAAAAAAGTGCGCATGATTACCGGTTATGGAGGAGGCGATAAGATCATGGGACTTTTGCGCAAAGAGATCGAAGGGGTCATTGGCGGACTGGATTTCTGGGCCGAATCGGTGAGCGAGGGAGAAGCGGCGGCTCTTCTCTCCTTCGACGCCAAGAGGTATACCAAGATGCCGAATGTTCCCACCCTGGGGGAACTGGTAAAGACGCAAAAAGGCAAGGCCATCGCAACTTACATTTCCGGAGAATCGGAATTATCGCGTTCCCTTTTTACTCCGCCCAATATGTCCACGGAAATAACCAGCACCCTTCGCGCGGCCTTCATGAAAGCCCTGCAGAATGGGAACTTCAAGAACATGATTGTCAAGATGGGGAGAGAGCCCTTCGATCCGCTTCCGGGAGAGGACGTCGGGAAAAAGGTGTCGGCCGCCCTCAACCTGACTCCCGATGTAGCAGATCTTATCAGGCAGGTGGCCAAGGAGCTGTAGCGGTTAACCTGAGGGAGAAAAGGTGACGGAGTCTCAAAACTATCCATTTAACGAAGGAAGAAAGGAAGGATCGGAAAATGCAGAGAGGACGACAAGGGTTTACATATCTCGTTGTTCTGATAACGGGGGTTTTGTTTTCTGCCGATTCCGGAACGGCAGCGGATAAATCGTATTTCAATCGCAAGGTGGTGGAAATCATCGTCTGCACCAAGGTGGGCGGCGGGTACGATGCCGATGGCCGCTTGCTTGCTCCTTTCCTGCAGAAGGAATTGCCGGGCAGCACCGTTATCGTGCGCAACGTTCCGGGAGGCGGACACATCGTGGGCGCCAACCGGATATGGGGCGCCCCGCCGAACGGGCTGACCATCGGGGTGGCAAATATTCCCGGCTTGATCGCCGCCCAGATCAGGGGGGAGAAAGGGATGCAATTCGATCTCCGGAAATTTACCTGGCTGGGACGGCTCTATTCCCGCCACCGGTTTTTGTTTGGCAGGAAAAGCGGCGGATTCGACACCGCCGATGCCCTCATGAAGAGCAACAAGGAATTTAAAATCGCCTGCTCCGGGGTGGGAGACGGCCCCTACAATACGGGATTGCTCACCGCGGAAGCCCTGAAGCTGAAAAACGTGCGTCTGATCCCCAATTACGGGGGCGGCGAAGAGCCCATGGCGATTATGCGCAAGGAGGTGGAAGGCGCCGTGGGGGGACTGGAATCATGGCAGGAAATGATCGAACAGGGGGATGTGGCGCCTCTGATAACCTATGATGCGAAACGCTACGCTGCCGTGCCGAATGTGCCGACCCTATCGGAACTGGTAAAGACCGAAAGCGGGAAAGCCATTGCCGCCTACGTCGCGACGGAATCGGAATTATCGCGCGCCATCTTCACCACGCCTAATCTTCCCCCGGATATTACCCAGTCGCTCAGGACGGCATTCATGAAGGCGCTGCAGAGGGAAGACTTCAAGACCATGGTTTCCAAAATGAAGCGGGAGCCCTTCAATCCTCTGTCCGGAGACGATGTGGCGAAGAAAGTGACGGCGGCGCTGAGCATGCCTCCCGAAATAGCCAGTCTCATTATTAAAGTATCCCAATCTCGGTAGTAAAAGAGGAAGGCTCGTGATTCACTAAAGAGCGTCGATCAGTGATGCAAAGGAGAAGCAGATGAAAGAAGAGGATACATTCGAGAATTTGACCACTCACCGGAAATGGATCGAGAGCCAGGGAATTCCCATCCTGACCGAAGCCAGTGTTCCGAATCTCAGTGAAGTGCCCGTCGCACCCTGGGAGCGATTGGGAGCGTATGGCGCCTACATCGTGTTCGATGCCATTGACGACATCCTCGATGCCTACATCCTGGAAATCGGCGGGGGCGGCGCCGTCAAGCCGGAACGTCACCTGTACGAAGAGATCTTCTACGTTCTTTCGGGGAGAGGCGCCACGACCATCTGGAATGAAGGCGGTGCGAAGCGCACCTTCGAGTGGCATGAGGGGAGCATGTTCGCCGTTCCGGTGAACGCCTGGCATCAGTTCTTCAATGCCCAGGCGGACAGCGCGGCTCGCTTCTACGTTGTTTCGTCGGCGCCCCTGGTGATGAACCTCTTCCATAATAACGATTTCCTGTTCAACAATCCCTTTATCTTCACTGATCGATTTGATGGACGGAAGGATTTCTTCGACGACGGCAAGGAAACCCCGGGTCGCGTCTGGGAGACCAACTTCGTGGAGGATGTGAGGACCTTCCCGCTCCTCGATTGGATGGAGCGGGGCGGCGGCGGAATCAACCGTCGCTTCGAACTGGCCAATTCCACGTTGACCTGTCACGTCTCGCAGTTTCCCGTGGGGACCTACAAAAAGGCCCATCGGCATGGGCCGGGGGCCAACGTCATCATCATCGCCGGCGAGGGATATTCCCTGCTCTGGAAAGAAGGCAGGGAGAAGGAACGGGCGAGGATAGACTGGAAGGTAGGATCGGTGCTGGTTCCGGCCGACATGGAGTTCCATCAGCATTTCAATACCGGCGCGGAGCCGGCAAAATATCTTGCCGTCCGGTGGGGCAGCCGGAATTATCCCTTATTCAAAAAGGTCGGAGAACGGGGCAAAGTCTCTATCAGTGTCAAGGACGGCGGCAACCAGATCGAATATGAAGATGAAGAGCCGATTATCCGCAGGACCTTTGAGGAGGCCCTGGCCAAAAACGGCGTGGAATGCAGGATGCCGCCGCTGAAAAAGTGAATGACCATAAAGCGACGCAAAAGGAAGTAGAACGTGCACCTGGACAGCGAAGAGCATGAAACGGCAAGCGAGGAGGAAATTCGGAGCGGCGTCGGCGAGCGTCTGGAGTTCAAAAGCGTCGGCATAGACATCGGGTCCTCCACAACGCACCTGATGTTTTCCCGACTGGTCCTGGTAAGAAGGGGGCGCGACTATTTCAGCGGCTACACGGTTGTGGAGCGGGAGGTCATGTACCGGTCCCCGGTCATCCTGACGCCTCTCGTCCACAATAACACCCGGGTTGATGCCTCCCGGCTCCAGGACTTTATCCACCAGATGTATGCGGACGCTCATCTGGTTCCGGCCGAGATCGATACCGGCGCCGTCGTCACTACCGGCGAGGCAGCAAAAAAGGAGAATACTGCCGCCATAATCGGTCTTCTTGCCGAAGACGCGGGCAAATTCGTCTGCGCCGCAGCGGGACCGAATCTGGAAGCCGTTTTGGCCGCCCATGGCTCCGGGGCGGTGAAGCAGTCGCTTCAGCACCGTGCGGGAGGCCATCAAACTATCTTCAATGTGGATATCGGCGGGGGAACGTCCAAGATAGCGGTGGTGAAAGAGGGACGGATCATGGAAACAGGAGCCATGAGCGTGGGTTCCCGCCTCGTGGCCTGGGACGAGGAGGGAATCCTTACCCGGGTTGAGGATGCCGGTCAACGGGTGGCGGCCTCTCTCGGCCTGAACGCTGTGGTGGGCCGGAGGCTGGGGCCGGAGGAACGGGAAGCCCTGGCGGAAAAGCTTTCCGACCTGCTCTTTGAAGCGCTCACGCAGAATCCCCTGAGCGCCCTTGCACAATCCTTGATGATTACCCCGGAGCTTACCTACCGGGGACCCGTTGACCTGGTGGCCTATTCCGGAGGGGTGGCGGAATTCATCCATGGCGGGGAAGAGAGGAGCTTCGGCGATCTCGGTCCCTGGATCGGCGCCTCAATACGAAGGCGTCAACAGAAATGGGGTATCGCCACGGGACTTGCGGACGAGCGCATCCGGGCAACGGTGATCGGGGCTTCCCAGTACACCGTTCAGGTGAGCGGCAACACGATTTTTCTTTCCGATCCTTCTGTCCTGCCCCTGCATAATCTGTCCGTGGTGAAGCTGCCCCCCTTTCCCGATCCTCTTACCGGTCGGGAAGTCGCGGCTTCCATCAGGAAGGGCTTTCAACTGAGAGATCTGACGGAAGGGGAGGAACGAGCGGCCATCGCCGTTACCTGGGATCAGGATCCCGAGTATATCCGGCTCCGCGAATTTGCCGAAGGAATAATTATGGCCCTTCCCCGTTCGCTGGCGGGTGGGCTTCCGATCGTACTGGTGTTCGACAACGATGTGGGGAAAATCATCGGCCATATTCTTTCAGACAGGGGTGTCACCCCCCTTCTTGCCATAGACAACATCGACATCGGCCAGTTGAGCTACATCGATATCGGAGAGCAGCTGTCGAGCGTCAATGCCGTACCGGTCACGGTAAAGTCACTGATTTTCTGCTGAGGAGTGCAGGTTCCCGATAGTTGTCACAAGGGTCTACCGTAATTTCCCTGGGGAGGTATCGCGATTATGGGGCTGTTGAGTTCGGCATGGCAGGGTCTGTGGGGCGTTTTTCAACCTGAGGCTTTTTTGCTGATGATGCTTGGTGTTGTCCTGGGCAATATCATCGGCATCCTTCCGGGGCTGGGCGGCCAGTTCCTCCTGGCCGTTTTGATTCCCTTTGTCTTTGGCATGAATCCGATTTCCGGCATGGCGCTTTTGGTGGCCGCTCATGCGGTAACCGGCACGGGCGGGGCCATCACCTCCATACTCTTCAACACGCCCGGGGAAGCATCGAGCGCACCCACCTGTCTGGACGGCTTTGAGCTGACCAAGCAGGGGCAGGCTGGCAGGGCAATGGGCGCCGCCCTCTATGCTTCAGGCGTGGGAGGGGTCATCGGAGCGCTTGCCCTGCTCATGGTTATTCCCGTCATCCGGGTCATCGTCCTCTCCTTCGGTCCGCCGGAATTTTTCATGCTGACGGTGCTCGGCATTTCCTTCATCGGTTCGCTGGGTCAAAGATCGCCTCTGAAAGGATTGATTGCAGGATTTTTCGGACTTGCCATCTCCCTCTTCGGCGAGGATCCCAACACCGGCGTCATCCGGTTCAATTTCGGAAGCCTGTATCTCTACGAAGGCATGAGACAAATCACGGTCGTCCTCGGTCTTTTTGCCGTGGCGGAGATGATCGATCTGGGCGTGAAAGGGGGCGAACTGGTAAGCGGCAAGATTGAAGTAAAGGACAGCGTCTGGAAAGGGGTGGCGGATGTCCATCGCCACTGGTGGCTCACCGTCAAAAGTTCTCTTATTGCCGTTTATATGGGCGCCCTGCCGGGATTGGGCGGCGTGGCCTCGTCATTTTTTACCTACGGCTATGCCCAGCGCATTTCAAAAAGCCCGGAGACGTTCGGCAAGGGAAACATCGAAGGGGTGATCGCACCGGAGGCGGCGAATAATGCCAAAGAAGGCGGCGCCCTGATTCACACCGTCGGCTTCGGCATACCCGGCAGCGCAGGCATGGCCATTCTCCTGGGCGCATTCCTGATCCTCGGCATCACGCCCGGACCGAAGATGCTCAATCAACACCTGCCCCTCGTCTTTGCCCTGGCCTGGACGATCGCCATCGCCAACGTCATCGGCGCCTTTCAGGCGATGCTCTTTGCCAAGCAGATGGCGCGGCTGGCTTTTATCCGCACGTCCATGCTCATTCCCATCATCCTGGTCTTCGTGGCGTTGGGCAGCTACACGACGAGCAATTCCATGGGAGATCTGGTGGTGACGCTTATTTTCGGGATACTGGGGTATTTCATGAAAGTCTATGGATTCCCCAAAGCGCCGCTGGTTCTGGGGCTGGTTCTCGGACGTATCGCCGAAGGGAATTTCAATCTTTCCTACGACCTTTACGGGGTACGATTTTTATTGCGTCCCCTGACCCTGATCATTCTTCTCTTGGTAATCTGGTCTTTGGTGGGCCCGGCCGTAAAAATATTCTGGGCGAAGCGAAAGGAGGCTTAAGGCATGAAGGAACAGAAACAGGGGGAATTTATCCTGACGCTCTTTTTTCTCGCTTTTTTTAGTATTCTGATCGTCATCAGCATGACCTACAGCCCGAACGCCCGGCGGATGCCGCTCGTCGTAATGGTGCCCGGATTGGCGTTGTGTGCGGTGTTGCTCGTGAAAAAGGCTAAAAAAGGATCCGCAGCGGAACATCGGCAGGAACAGCAGGAACATGAGCCTACAGGAACAGACGATGGAGGGACTGCAAACACTAAACCATCAGCAGAGAATAAAAAAATGCTGGTTATGTTCGGCTGGATGATCCTCCTCGTGGGTATGATCTGGATCGTCGGCTTCCTCGTCACCATCCCCGTCTATACAATCCTCTTCATGCGGTCGCTGAAGGAACCCTGGCGGTTGAGCATCATCTTCGGCATCGTCGGCTTTATCGTTTTGTACTTCTTGTTTGCCGTCGGTCTCAATATGGAGCTTTATCCCGGTCTGATTTACCAGTTTTGGTCAAGATCGGTGTAAGGATATACCTGTCGGACAGGGAAGGAACAACAGGCAATTTCAGGGAGGGATGAATTATGAAAAAAAGACACCCATATGTTCTGATGGTCGTATGGTTTATGGGGGCTTTCCTCGTAGGGGTATTCGGGAAAAACGACATGCCGGCGCATGCCGCGGGGGAACAGCCTCTGAACGTCGGCGTCATAAAGGGCACCCAGTTCTTTCCTCTTGCCGCCCTGCAGAGCAAGGGGCTGGAAAAAAAGTACGGCCTCGATCTGAAAATCACCCCCCTGGCCTCCCCGTCGGCTATCCATATCGCCATCGGCGGCCATCAGGTGGATGTGGTCTTCTCTACCTGGCAGACCTATTCCGTCAGCAGGAGCAAGGGTGGAGACCCGCTGATCGTTGCGCCGGTCAATTTTTACGTGAACGGGATTATCGTCAAAAAAGATTCTCCCGCAAAATCCCTGAAAGACCTGATCGGCAAAAAGCTTGGCACCTCATACGGCCCCGGACATGGAACCTCTCTCCTCTTACAGTACGCGGCCCAAAAAGAGTTCGGGCTTGAAATTAACGGTGCGATGGAAATGCGTGAGGCGGCCGCGCCACTATTGCTCGGCTTGCTGGAGAAAGGAGAACTTGACGCGGTGTACCTGGGTGAACCCAATCTGACAAAATCCCTGCTGGGGGGGAAATATCGACAGATATGGGATGTGGATGAGGCATTCAAGAAGATGGGGAAGGTTGTCCCGTTGCAGCTCTGCGTGGTAACAACGGATCAATCCCTGCAGACCAAAAAGGAAGCCCTGAGGAAATTCCTGGCCGCCTATGCGGAAGCAAAAAATATTCTGGCCACGGATAATCAGATCTGGAAGGAACTGGCCAAAGAGGTGGACATCAAAGGCGACGACGGCGTTGAGGTGTTGCGGAAAAATCTCCAGTCGAGCTATGTGCAGACCTGGAATAAGAGTTTCATCGACAATGAACTGAAGATGAATTACGAAATGGCGTCCATGCAAAAAGGGGTGAAGTTCATTCCCGATAAGATTCCCGAAGGGTTTTTTTCTTTCAGCATCTACAATAAATAGACGCCGCTCAACAAGAGGGGGATGTCATTCGCATGCAATGGCTTTCATCACTGAATGATAAAGTGCCCATCAGATTGAAATCGATGATCCTCTTTATTGCGATCTGGTGGTTTCTGTCGTTATTCATGTCGCCCAACATTCTGCCCGGTCCCGGGGCGACGGTGAAGGCCTTCCTGCGCAACGATCCACGGGAGGTACTGTTTCATGTAAGAATGACCATGCAGCGCATCAGCATGGGATTTTTCTTTGCCATGCTGCTCGGGCTTTTTTTCGGCATCCTGATGGGTATTTCCCGGACCCTCGAAACCTGGCTGGACATGTGGGTGATGATCGTCCTCAGCGTTCCGGGGCTGGTATTTGTCGTCCTGAGCTTCATCTGGTTCGGCATGAACGAGTTTGCAACCGTGGTGGCGATCTCCATCGCTTCATTTCCCAGTATCGCCATCAATGTCTGGCAGGGAGTTAAGGCCGTCGACGGAAAACTGGTGGACATGGCACGGGTGTTCGGCGCGTCCCCCCTGGTTCGCTTGCGGCGCGTTATTCTCCCTCAGATATATCCCTATTTTATCGCCTCGGCCAGAACCTGTCTGGGGATATCATGGAAATTGACGGCCCTCGTTGAATTGCTCGGTCGCAGCAGCGGTGTGGGCTATCAGCTCAATTACTGGTTCCAGCTCTATGAAATGGATCAGGTGATCGCATGGACCGGGCTGTTTTTGATAATCGTTTTGTCAATCGAACTCTTTCTTCTGAATCCGCTGGAGAAGAAACTGTTTGCCTGGAGGCCCGAGGTTCGTCTGTAAAGGCCGCATGACTCAGCATCCTATCCACGAAACGGTAAAAAGTATGGACAATCCTCTCATTAAAATCAGGGCGCTCAGGAAGTCGTTTGCGCAAGGATCCGGGTCTCTGACGGCTGTGGAGAACGTCGATTTGGACGTCTTCGATAAAGAATTTGTGTGCATCCTGGGGCCCTCCGGATGCGGGAAATCAACGCTGCTCAACATCCTTGCCCGATTGGACAGGGCCTATGAAGGCTTCGTGGAAGTGGGGGGCGTTGCCTTATGCGAAACGCAAATACGCATGGCGTACGTTTTTCAGGACCCGCGATTATTGCCCTGGTTGACCCTCGAACAGAATTTGCGGTTTGTTATCGATTGTCTGGCAATAGATAAGGCGGCAGCAGCCGCACGGATAAAAAACAATCTGGCGCTGGTCGGCCTCAGCGGCTTTGAACATGCTCTTCCCTATCAGTTATCCGGCGGCATGCAGCAAAGGGCTTCGATTGCGCGGGCGCTCTGCATCGAGCCCGATATTCTCTTGATGGACGAGCCCTTCAGCGGATTGGATGAAATAACGGCCCGATCGCTGCGCAAGGAACTGACGCGAATCTGGCAGGAGACGGGCAAGTCTATCGTTTTTGTAACCCACAACTGGTACGAAGCGTCATATCTGGCCGATCGTATCCTGATTATGAAGCAGCGGCCGGGCAACATCATAAAAGAAGTGAAGGTGTGTATTGATCGACCCCGCTCCTATGAAGATCCGAGAGTGTTTGAATTCAGCTCCCATCTGGTTAAGGATTTTCTGCGCCTCATCGACGGCGATGCGGGAGAGTAAGATAATTTTCCTGAGGAGGTTTATAGATGAGTTTCGTCAAGCTGCCGGTGCTCCGTCACGGCCTTATGACCAGAGATCCGGATATTCTTTCCGACGGAGTCGTGAAGGAGCGCATCGAGAAAACGCGCAGGCTGATGCGCTCGAAAAATGTGGAGAGCCTGCTCCTGTACAGTGATCCCACGAGGAACGGCCCGGTCTGCTACCTGACGAATTACCCCTGCTTCGGACTGGGAAGACGTGCTACGGCGGTGTTGGGACGTACCGAGGGCCCCTTTCTCTTCACGGCTGAGCCATCGCGCAACCTGCCCCGCGTGCGCGTCATGACGACCTGTGATCTGGAGAAAACGCGCCAGTTTCTGTCCCAGGGATGTGAGCGTGCCCGCACACTTGCCGGGGACGGAATTATCGGCCTGGCGGGGACTGCCAATCTGCCTGCGGGGTTGGTCAAGGACATGGAGTGCTTGAAGGAACGGGCGCTCAGGGATGTATCCGATGATTTTTCCGTCCTGATGGCAACCAAAGATGAAGGCAGCCTTGGGGCAGCGAAACGGTCCCTGAAGCTTGCGGAGACCGGGATGGGGCTTATTTCGGAACAGGCAGCGGCCGGGCACGATCTGTGGCAGATGGCGGCCGCGGTGGATCACCGGCTCCGTCTTGAGGGGTGCGAAGATACGAATATTCTGCTTGCCTGCTCTGCCGGAGGCCCTCTACGTCCAGGCTACCCTGCCCGGGTCCGGCCGAATTCCGGCGATACTCTGATAGCCTACATCGCGGTCCAGTATGCCCGCCACTGGGGCGTTGCGGGGGGCACGCGGAAAATCCGGGCTGCCGACGACAAGTTCGACGGCCGACTCACGGTGATGCGCGAGGTGCGGAAAAGCGCAGCTTCGGGAATAAAAGCCGGGATGACCCTGGCGCAGGTGGAAGCCGTGATCGCAGCGGCCGGTCGCCATGCGGGTGTCGTCTTTGCCGAGGATGTGCCGATAGCCGCCGGCATGGGCTTTGATCTTACCGAGTACCCGGTGAACGGCGGCGATCGGGTGGAAAAGGACATGATCCTGCGGGTGGCAATGACTTCAGACTTCGACGGTGAAGGTACCGTGATGCTCGTCAACATGCTGCAGGTAGCCGAGGGAAGCAGTGTCTGGCTTGGGGGTTCCTGAGGCGACAGGGCGGGCTTCAGAAGAGGGAGGTGCACCATTAACGGGCGTTTTACGGTCGAAAAGAAAAAAACGGATGTTCTTGTTATCGGCGCCGGCGGCGCCGGTGCGCGGGCAGCCATTGAGGCCGCAGAGGCGGGGAAACAGGTAATGCTGCTTTGCCGGTCGCCTTTGGGAAAGGGGGGGCTTACCCCGACGGCGCGAGGCGGGTACCATGCCGCCGTACTTCCCGGCGATTCTCCGGCAATACACGCGGAAGACCTTATCGGTATGGGATGTCATCTCAATGACCGTCCCCTTGTTTACGCGCTTACCGAAGAGGCGCTGCCGCAGGTAAAACGTCTGGAGAAGTTCGGCGCCAGAATTAACTGGGATATTCCTCCGAAACCCCATGAACCTCAGATGCGGTATGCCCGTTCTCTGTTTGTCCCCGGGAAGGAAATCCTCTCCGCTCTCCGGAGGCAAATAAAAAAGCAAAGCGCTATTTCATTGCTTGAAGATCATCTTGCCTTTCAATTGTTGATCAGGGATGGCGAGGTGGCGGGCGCCCTTCTTTTCAACATCGCAGAGGGAAACATCACGGTCTGTGAGAGCAAGGCCACTATCCTGGCAACCGGCAGCCTGGGAGAAATCTACCCGCTTACAGCCCAGGAACCAATGGGCATTTCGACGGGAAGCACGGGAAGCGGCTATGTCCTTGCCGGCATGGCGGGCGCCGATCTCGTGGATATGGAAATGGTTCAATTTGCCGCCGTGCCCGTATATCCCCGGCTCATTCACGGGATGCGCTTCCTCCCCTGGACGACGTTGTACAATGATGCGGGTGAGGCTTTTCTTCCCCCGGACCTCGGAGAGTATTCGCACGATGCCGCGCAAGCCGTATCCCGGGAAATCAGGAAAGGAGGGCGCCCCGTTATTATGGATTTGCGGGAGAAGACGCCCCCTGCCCATTTCCGGCATCCCGTAGTGAAACAGCAAAGCAGGCGTCTTCGGGAATTCGAAGTAACGCCCTATCAACGGCCGATTCCCATCGGCGTCGGCGCCCTTTTCATGATGGGAGGGGTTCACATCAATGAGCGGTGCGAAACCTCCCTGGCCGGACTGTATGCGGCCGGCGAAGTGGCGGCCAATGTCCACGGCGCCAGACGCGTCGGCGGCAATGCCTTTCCCGAGATGATCGTTTTTGGCGCGCGGGCGGGCACGTATGCCGCAGAAGAAGCGGGAAAGAAGAAGAGTGCGCCCGACGCTCCGCGTAATCAGATACAAGAGGGCTTCGAATACGTATCACGGATCATCGAAGGGAAGAAAGGAGATATCGCCCCCCGGGAATTGCGTCAGCGCACCAGGTCCCTTATGGAGAAGAACGCCCATGTACTGCGAAATGGGCCGGGGCTGCAGACGGCCCTGGCAGAGCTTGCGCACATGGAAAAGGAGTTGCCGTGCGTGAGTATCGAGGTCCCCCACGGGCTCAACTATAATGTAAAACTGCTTGAAGCCTTTGACGTCAGATGGCTGGTGAATTCCGCCAGGCTCGTTTGTCAGGCGGCATTGCTCCGTGAAGAATCCCGTGGATTTCATTACCGTGAGGACTTCCCCGCGGCAAAAGACGCCTGGCTTCAGCACACGGTGATGCGCCGGGTTGGCGGGGCATGGGTCGGAGCCGCCAAACCCATTGCGGGCTGCTGAAAAAAGGAACAGGGGGGGGATATTATGAGTGCTGAAATAAAGTACGCCCGAGTGAAGGTTCTCCGATACGACCCGCAGGCGGATGAAACGCCCCGCCCGCAAACATTCTCCGTGCCAGTTACCGGGGAAAAGATGAATCTTCTCCAGGCGCTGGAAACCATTTACCAGGAACAGGATGATACCCTGGCGTTCCGCCGCTATTGCTGCGGTATTCAGTACTGCAATTCCTGCCTGATGCTGATAAACGGAAAACAGGCACACGCGTGCCTGACCATCGTAAATCCCGGCGATGAATTTGAAGTCGCTCCCGTACGGGGGAAGCGCGTCTTGCGGGATTTGGTTGTCGAAGATACATGAACTCTATCCGTTATTTAAACAGCGGGGCAAAAATTTCTTTCGCTGTCTTCGTCATGCCATCCCGGTATAGTATGGTCTCTTCCGTATCCTCGTAGAACGTCTCATCCGGATCGGGATACATTTGCGGCGGGATGCCTTCTCTCGGCGCATCTTTTCTGGTTCCCGGGCTGCCATAGGCTTTTACGAAGACGGCGTGTCCCTCTTTCGTTAAAAGCCAATTTACGAAGACTTTTGATGCATTCGGATGAGCGGGCGACGCCGGCACCGCCAAACCACCGGCCCCCGGACCTACCAGCCCACCTTCCTTCACCTTGCAATCAGTAATGGGAGAACCCAGTTTGATGAAGTCAATGACATTTTCCAGATTGGTGGCCACGCTCAAGGCATATTTGCCCCTTGCCACCCATTCGGCCTGAAGTCGTCTGTCCCGGGTAATTACCGGCTCCTGCTTGACAAACTGGCGCATAAACTCTTTGGTCTCCTCGATACCCCACACATTAAGCGCCAACATGGTAAAGAAGGTGCTCGCGGTGCCCGCTACCGTCGGGTCGTTTACCGTGATCTTTCCTTTCCATTTGGGATTGAGCAAGTCCTTATACGAGCCTATCTCATTGTCCCGGACCAGGGTAGTGTTCCGCACGACATATCGCTGAAACGTCGCCAGCATCGCCAAACCGGTGTGCTCCTTGTCCAGGTAGGGTACACGTTTGTTGATCCAGACCTGGGGATCTATGACCTCAGGCAGGACGAGGATGGTATCCAGCTTCCCCAGCAGACCGAGGGGCTTCATGACCGTTTGCGTGGAAGTGCCGCCGGACATGATCACATCAACGGTCTTTATCCCGGCAGTTTTTTCCGTTTGCATCCGCTGCGCCAATTCTTCACCGCGCCCGTTTACCCACTCAACTTTTATGCCGTATTTTTTTTCAAAGGCGCCTGCCAAAGCACGCAGTATATCGCCGCTGGGGGTGGAATATATCGCCACCTTCCCTTCTTTCTTGGCGGCTTCTATCACTTTATTCCATTCTGCGGGTTTTACCGGGGATTCCGCAGTGTAGGCAACGTTCAGGGGCAGCAACAGTATAATGCACACGAAGATAGCCCCGGTTTTCCGCAAATTTCTCCCTGCTCTGTTGAAGATCATCGTTTCCCTCCTTAAAATTACATTCATGATGCCGACCAGGATCATCAGTGGAAGTAGTCCTTGGAGAAACATATATCATAGTTCACGGAAGAATTCTGCCTTTTTACGGATCGGGCACCGAGATCTTCAGGGTTCCGCCCCGCCCCAGGATGTCGTGGAGGTGTACGTACCCTTTAAGCTCCTGGTTCGCATTGACGACGGCGAGGGTGGTAATCTCATTTTCCTGCATGAACTCGATCGTCCGGGCCAGGGAGGTATTTTCGTTGATCGTTTTCGGCGATTTCGTCATTACTTCGTCAATGGGTTTATTCTTGAAATCCTGACCTTTCCGGATCGAGCGCCTCACGTCTCCGTCCGTCAGTATCCCCCGCAGGTGATCCTTCCCGTCGGTGACGAGGACAAAACCGCGGTTCTTTTCGTCCATTTCGTCTATGGCTGCGAGTGCCGGTGTTCCCTCCCGGACCATGGGCATCGACGCCCCGGTGATCATGACGTCTTTTACCAGGGCTCTCAGCCTCAAGCCCAGACTGCCGCCGGGATGGAACTTGTAAAAATCGCTTTCGCTGAAATTTTTCTTTTTGATCAGGGTGATGGCCAGAGCGTCTCCCATGACCAGGGCTGCGGTAGTGCTCGATGTGGGCGCCAGCCCGAAGGGGCATGCCTCCCGTTCCACACCCGCATCGATTACCACGTCGCAGGAGCGGGCAAGGGTGGAGCAGGGGTTCCCCGTAAGGGCTATGGTGGGTGCGCCGATGTGGCGGATGGCGCTGATGATCAGGTTAAGTTCGTCTGTTTCGCCGCTGTTGGAAATGGCCATGACCACGTCCTCCCTGGTCACGATACCCAGGTCGCCGTGTATCCCTTCCACGGGATGGAGAAAGATGGCCTGCGTGCCGGTGCTGGTGAGGGTTGCCACGATCTTTTTCCCGATCAGGCCCGATTTGCCGATACCCGTGACGATGACCCTTCCCTTGGACCGGGAGATGATTTCCACGGCCTCGGAAAAGCCGCCGTCTATCCTGTCGATCAGGCGCAAGATACTTTCCGCTTCAATTTTCAGCACTTCGCGTGCTTCTTGTATAGCCTGATCTCTGGTCATTCCTTCCCGTCCATTATTGAGAAAATCCCCGTAAGGCGGTCACGCTACCAGAAAATGCCATCCCTGACAAGGAGGATTTCTCCGCCGAAGCCCTCCGCTTACAAAGGCGTCAATTTTTGGCTTTTTATGCTTCGCCATTTGTGTTAGTAAGGCGGCGACTATGAATCAGATGCGAGGGGAACAATGAAAGCGGTATTTTTGTCCGATGTTCATCTGCGGAACAGGAGAGACAGGGGGTATGCCGACCTGATGAGGTTTCTGCGGCTCATCACCGGAACCGGGGAAACGGGGGGAGCGGGGAAAAAGGGCAATCAGGAAGTGCGGGAGCCGAGCGGAAATTCAGCGGGTGTTTCTTCCCCGAACATCGGTATCGATCACTTATTTATTGCGGGCGATTTTTTTGATTTCTGGTTCTGCGGGCACGATCAGGTGTATCCCGAATTCGCCGAGGTGGTTGAGAGGCTTGAAGAAATACAGGCAGCGGGCGTGCAGGTCAGCCTCTGCGAGGGGAATCATGATTTTTACCTGGGCGATTTTTTTTCCAAGTCTTTGGGGATGAGCGTTTTTCCGGAATGGGCGGTGCTTGATCTGGATGGCCATAAAGTACTCCTTTCTCACGGCGACACCATCGACAGGAGGAACAGGAAATATCTGCTCTTGAGGAAGGTGTTGCGGAGCCGTATTTTCTACCGTCTCCAGCGCAGGCTTCCCGTTTCTCTCCTCTGGAGACTGGCGCGGGTCAGTTCCCGCATGAGCAAGGAGCTTGCGATCGCCTCCCAGGAGGCGCTGGTGGAGAAAATGCAGGCCTTCTCCCGGGAAAAGTTCCAGGACGGTTTTGATGCCGTGATCCTCGGGCATTGCCACAAACCGTTGCTGAAAGAATACGCGCTGGGCGACCGGAAGAAGGTCTTTGCCACCCTCGGCGATTGGAGCGCGCATCATTCCTACCTCTATTACGAAGACGGCAGTTTTGTTCTTTCCTCCTACCGTTCCTCAGGGAATGGGGAATGAGGGGGGGGAATCTCTCCTCGCAGGCAGGGCAAGGCACGATAAATCGCCCTCCCGGCATTTGATGCGCACGCAGAGAAAAGCTGGACAGATGTGCGCGGATGTGGTAGGCAACAACAAGTTTTTTCTGAGGTGATAAGGTGAATTTTGGGGGAATAGGGCCGGAATATTCCGAATTTGCAAAAGCCTCTTTTGTGGTGGTGCCCGTTCCCTATGATCTTACCTCTACCTACCAGTCCGGATCGCGGCGGGGACCGGGTGCAATCCTGGAAGCTTCCGGCAATATGGAGCTCTACGACGAGGAACTGGGCAGGGAAATCTATCCCGTGGGGATCCATACGGCGCCCTGCGTGGAGGCGGATGCACGCGGCCCGGCGGAGATGACCGCGGCAGTGCATAAAACGGTCGCGGAAATTCTTGGGTATGATAAAGTGCCGGTGATACTCGGGGGTGAGCACAGCATATCCCTGGGCGCCGTACAGGCCATGAAAGAGAAATATCCCGGCATATCGGTGCTGCAGCTTGATGCCCACGCCGACATGCGGGATTCTTACCAGGGAAGTCCCTACAGTCACGCGTCCGTGGCCAGGAGGATATCGGAAATATGTCCGATCGTCCAGGCCGGGATCAGAAGCATGAGTGTGGAAGAGGCCTCCTTTCTGAAGACAAGCACCGTAAAGACCTTTTCTGCCGATTTCATCGGCGGAGAAGCGCGGTGGCGGGAGGAAATTTGCGGGAGTCTTCAGGGCGACGTCTATGTGACGATCGACCTGGACGTTCTTGACCCGGCCATTATGCCTTCCACGGGCACGCCGGAGCCGGGCGGCATTTCCTGGAAGGATATGTTACTGTTGATAAGAAGCGTTGCCAAGCGATGCAGAGTGCGGGGTTTTGACGTTGTTGAGCTTGCACCCATACCGGGAATGGTTGCTCCCGATTTTCTGGCGGCGAAGCTGATTTACCGTATCTTGGGTTATCTGGCGGAGAAACCGGCGTAGCTCGGCAGTATAATCTATACATGATGATAAAAAATACCCGATAAAAAGGAGAAGAACATTGGCGGTATTTGTTCCTAAAATGATGTTTTTAACGAAGGGTGTGGGCACCCACAAGGAGGAACTGCACTCCTTTGAGCTGGCGTTGAGAGATTGCGGCATCGAAAAATTCAACCTGGTGCAGGTATCGAGCATCCTCCCGCCGAACTGCAAGGTGGTCTCCAAGTCCAAGGGCTTAAGTCATTTGAGTCCCGGTTCCATAACGTATTGCGTGCTCAGCCGCTGCTGCAGTAACGAGCCGAGAAGGCTTCTGTCCGCATCGGTCGGGCTGGCCATCCCCGCCGACAAGAATGCCTACGGATACATCAGTGAGCATCACGCCTTTGGCCAGACGGGCAGGCAGACCGGGGAGTATGCGGAGGACTTGGCCGCCGCCATGCTTGCTTCCACGCTCGGCATCGATTTCGACATCGACGAAAGCTGGGATGAAAAGAAGGAGATTTTCAAGATCAGCGGGAAAATAGTCAGTACTCGCAACATCACCCAATCCAGCATCGGGAAAAACAACGGCCATACCACGGTCGTGGCTGCTGCCGTATTCGTTTTCTAACTTCCCTGCGGTTCCCGGGTGTGCTTTGTCCGGCGGCAATCTTCTCTTTTTTAAAGAACATCATGAACCCAGGTTTCTACTTTGAGCGGTTTCGTTAGGGCGCAAAAAGAGAAAGGCCGGGAATATGTTTTGGAACTACCTGCGGACGTCGCACGCATATGTGATCCCCCCAATTCTTGGTTTTTTCGTCCTTATCTGTCTGGCGCTCTTTTCCCTTGTGCGGGCTCGGCGGAATTCCCCCAACGTCCTGTTTGCGGGGATCTGTTTTCTGGGGGCCATCATAAACGCCGATGTGGCCCTCGTTTCCCTGATTCCCGATAAGGCGCTGGCCCTCAAAGTAGACCGGTTCACGTATTTTTTCTTCGTCTTCAGCCTGCCGATTTACATAGGGTTCGTTCACGCCTTCCTCGGCATCGGCGGGAGAAGATGGCTGGAATATCTCGCGTACCTGTTCAGTCTCGTCTTCCTTTTTTTTACCCCGTCACGGCTTTTTATCAGCGGACTTCACACCTACGAGTTCGGAAACGTCGCGAAAGCGGGGCCGGTATTCCACGCCTTCGCGGCAGTCGCGGCCTTCGTCGTTATGTATTGTCTGGTTACCCTGTTTAAGGCCATCAGGGATGCAAAGGACAATCTCGAAAAGAACAGGATTCAGTATATCCTGGGAGGCATGGGGTGCAGCGCTTTTCTTATCTTCCTGAATGTGCTGCCGGTGAACGGGATCGACGTTTATCCCATGAGCAATTTCAGCTTTATCCCCGCCCTGTTTATTGCCTACGGCGTCCTCAAGTACGACCTCCTCGATATCGGCGCCGTACTCAGAAAAGGCACGGTTTATTTTGTTCTCATCGCAATCCTCACCGTTTTATACGTCCTGATCATCTATTTCCTGAGTGCCGTTTTCATGGGAACGGGGTACGGCGGTTCCGTGCTGGTCCCCTTTGCCCTGGCCCTGTTGATGGTGCTGCTCTTTAATCCCATCCGGGAAAAGATACAGGTCGTCATAGACCGCCTGTTCTTCCGGGGAAAGTATGATTATCAGAAACTGCTCCGGGAAGTCAGCGGGAAGATGACGTCGCTCTTGAAATTCGAAGAGATAAAAAACCTGTTGCTCAGTTCCATATCCGAGGCCCTGCAGGTCAACCGGATTTTCCTGCTGATTTGCGGCGGTGAAATCGGCGTCGGGGACAAGATCGATCACGGAGATGCAGGGGCAGCGCGGGAGCGAAATCCGGAAGGGGGGGAGGAGGAACGGTTTTATGAATGCGTCGGCGGATACGGGACCGTTGCCGGCGAGAACTGCATTAGCCGTCGCCATCCCCTGGTAGCCGTTCTCGAGAAAACGCAGAAACCGCTCACCAGAACCGCCGTCATGGGGAAGTTTCAGCCTGCGGAAGAAAGGACGGCAGTCATCGAGCTCTTTGACGGCATGCAGGCATCCCTGATCGTTCCCATGATTTCCCAGGGTCGGTTGGTGGGCATGATAGCGCTGGGACAGAAGAAATCCGGAGAATTATACGTGCATGAAGATATGGAGCTTCTCATTACCATAGCAAACCAGAGCGTTATCGCCCTTGAAAATGCAAAGAGCTACCGGGAGATTGAGAAGCTGAACCTGGGGCTCGAGAGGCAGGTGGAAAAAAGAACCGCTGCGCTGAAACGGGCGCTGGAGGAGAAGGAGCAGACGCAGATGAAGCTCGTGCAGGCCGAGAGTCTTGCCGCCATAGGTCAACTGGTCGCCGGTGTGGCCCACGAACTGAATAATCCATTGGCCAGCGCTTCCAGCCTAGTTCAAACGGGCGTGGAATCCATCGGCAAGTGGGAAGTTCAGGAGGCAAACAGGGAAGAGGTGCTGGATGATTTCCGGTTTTCTTTGAAGGAATTACGGCGGGCGGGGGATATCGTCAGAAGTCTGCTCGACCTGTCGCGCCAAAAGCAAACCTACGTGGAACCGGTGCACATCAATCTGGCAATCGATGATGCTCTGAGGGTTTTATACAACCAGTACAAACATTTGCCGGTGGAGATTGAGAAGGATTATGACGAGAACCTGCCGGAGGTGGAAGGGAATTTTGCCAACCTGGGGCAGGTCTTCATCAATGTTATTAAAAACGCCCTGCAAACCCTGCCGGGAGGCAAGGGGAAGATTACCCTGACGACCCGATACCGGGAAGAAACGGACACCGTGGCGATCGAATGCCGTGATACGGGCAAGGGGATTCCCCGTGAGCAATTGAAAGATATTTTTAAGCCTTTTTTTACGACCAAGGCTGCCGGGGAAGGTACGGGGCTCGGACTCTATATATCCCACGAGATTGTCAAAAGACATGAAGGGGACATTACCGTGTCGAGCGAAGCAGGCAAGGGCTCTGTCTTTACGATAGAACTGCCCTGCCGGAGGAGGGAAACATGATCGGCCTCGTGGTTGATGACGAAGAAGGCGTCAGAAGATCGTTGCGGAAAGTGCTCGAAAAGGACGGGTACCGTATTCTTCTGGCGGAAAACGGGGAACAGGCCATCCGGATCGTCAGGGACGACGGCCGGGACATAGAGACGGTTATCTCCGATTACAAGATGCCCGGCATCGACGGGCTGGAGACGCTCACGGAAATAGGGAAGATCAATCCGGAGATCACCCGGATTATGCTTACGGGCTATGCCACCATGGAAAGCGCGATCGAGGCGGTGAATACGGGCATTGACGGCTTCCTTACCAAGCCATTTGAAAATGCCGAATTGCGGGCAAAAATAAAAGAGTACAATATAAAAAAGCGTTTGAAGCAATTCGTTTCAGAGCAGGTTTTCAGCGAACTGCAAAAGGCGGGGAAAAGCATCATTCCCCGGAAACAGACCGTCACCGTCCTTTTTACCGATATTCGCGGCTTCGCGAGGATTTCCGAACAGGTAAGCCCTGCGGAGCTTTCTGAGCTTCTGAATACCCGCTATTTTTCCCCTCTTGATGATATCATCTTCCAGTATAACGGTACCTTGGACAAACACATCGGCGACAGCATCATGGGAGTATTCGGCGCGCCGATAGCCGACGAGGGCGACGCAGCCCGTGCGGTGATGAGCGCCATAAGCATGCGTGATGAAATGGCAAGGATAAACGGCCTTGCTCCCCAAGGGTCCCATTGCATCAACATCGGCATAGGTATCAGCACGGGCGAGGTCATGGCGGGGGTATTCGGTTCTTCACGGAAGAAGGAATATACCGTTTTTGGTCCCCCGGTAAACCTGGCGGCACGGTTGGAGCATATTGCCGGAAGCAATCAGATCCTCGTATGTGGGGAAACGTACGGTCAGGTAAAACATCTCGTCCGTGCAGAAAAAATGGATCGTTGCACGGTAAAAGGCATCGAAAGAAACCTTGATATCTATAATGTTACGGGAAGAATATAGAAAAACACCTTGACAGGTTCCGGGCAGTGGTCTATAAGTCCCCTTCGCAATTACGCACTGACGCGGGGTGGAGCAGTCCGGTAGCTCGTTGGGCTCATAACCCAAAGGTCAGAGGTTCGAATCCTCTCCCCGCTACCAAGAATATCAGGGGCTTAGGCCCCTTTTTTATTTACTGCTGTGGCCCTTGAAGTAATGATAAAGTAATTTTTTGCAGACCCACGGGTTTGCTGAGAAAATCATCAAGCCTCCGGAAAGCCTCTTGCGCGTCGTTTCCGTCCACCGTGTTGTACCTCTCGAACATGCTCATTGTCTTGTGGCCCGTGATTTTCATGATGACGCTGCGATCCACGCCGGCCTTCCGCATGTTTGTATTGAAGGTGTGGCGGAGATCGTGGAACCGGAAATCCGCAATGCCCGCTTCCCGGCAGGCCCTGGCAAAGGACCGCTTGATGTTTTTCACCGGATTTCCCTGGTACGTGAAGATGTGCGCATGCTTCAGGTGCCTTACCTTTCCGATTTCCGCAAACATACGGCAAAGAACATCGTTCAAACTCATCTTCTACAGTTGCTAAAAAATAGTTCAGCTATTTCAGACAGATGTCTGCCTTGAAAAAGTTCTTGGCACCACAGATTGCTCTTTGACAACATGCTTTGCGTCATGCCACTTCCCGGATCGTCGGCGGGATGGCAACGCCAACCGCCTGGAAAATTTTGCCGCAGGTTCCAAGGCATTCACTGCGGATCATCAGTGTTTTGCCCCTGTCTTCAATCGTGATCTCCTGCAGGGCCTTGAGATCCTGCTTGATGTCGGCCCACTCGAAACAGTAACCGGCCTTCTCTAATTCCATTTCTAATTCATTAGCGCATTAATAATCCAAGGCCAAGCGACGATGG
>CAZTLA010000022.1:0-26477 GCA_964614365.1 uncultured Syntrophales bacterium
ATGAATATATCTACTGGAGCATACAGATCGTCATGTATCCCTTCATGACCGGTCTCGTGGCCGGCGCCTTCGTTCTCTCCTCCCTCTACCACGTCTTCGGGGTAAAGCAGCTAAAGGACATTGCCCGTTTTTCCCTCGTTTTCTCCTTCGCCCTGCTGCCGGTGGCCATGATGCCGCTCATGCTGCATCTTCAGCAGCCGCTGCGCAACTACGAGGTTATGGTCACCCCTCACTTTACTTCGGCCATCGCCGCATTCGGCATTGTGTTCTCCATCTACGCCATGATCGTGGCGTCGGAGCTGTGGTTTGTCTACCGCAAGCATTTCGTGGAAACGGCGCTCTCGCTGGGAAAGAAAACCCATAAGAGTCCCGTGGAATTCTTCCGGTACGTCCTCTTCTCCCTGCTCACTCTGGGCGCCTATGACATCAGGGAGGAAGCCCTGCACAAGGACGAGAAAGCGGTAAAGATACTTGCCGGCGTGGGAATCCCCGTGGCCTGCTTTCTCCACGGCTATGCCGGTTTCATCTTCGGTTCCGTGAAGGCGAACGCCCTCTGGATGACACCGCTCATGCCCGTCATCTTCATCTGTTCCGCCGTCGTCTCCGGGATTGCCCTCTGCATGCTCACCTACATCCTTACCATGGAGATACGGAAATTCATTGTAGGCTGGAAGAAAACACGGTACCCGACGCTCCCCTCCCAGGAAGAGGCCGAGATCAAGAGTGTGGAAGTGCACGTCGTTACCATTACGGCACGCTACCTGCTCATGTTCATGATCCTGGCCATTACGCTGGAACTCCTGGACCTGGTTTTCCGCGGTTATACGGCGGTAAAGTCCTGGGATATCCTCCGGAACCTCATCTACGGCAAGGATTTTACCAATATCTTCATCCTGCAGTATGGACTCGGCAACCTGTGTCCCTTTCTTCTTTTCTCCCTGCCGAGGCTTACCATAAAAAGGGCCGTCCTCGGCTCGATGCTGATGCTCATGGGGGTGTTTATGATGCGTTGGAACGTCGTCATCGGCGGACAGTCCTTTTCGTCTTCCTTTGCGGGCTTCATGCACTACCACCTTCCCCTGATACCTCACGATCTCGAAACTCTGAAAGAGGGACTCGTGGGGGCGCTGTTTGTCGGCGCCATGCCGTTTATCCTTTTCTGGATACTGGCAAAGATATTCCCCATTTTTGGTGAAAAGAAATCTTCCTGAGGGTGGGAAAATGTTCTGCGGACAGGCGGCCGGTATGTTTCAACTATTATTTCCCGGATAGATTGTGGTAGGCAGTCGTGATGGATCGCGAAGGAAAATTCGGCATCATACTGATTGTTATCGGCATTTGCATTCCTCTTATGACCCTGCCTTTTCTTTCGGGTTATTCAAAGGATAAGGCAATGCTCGACAATCTTTACCGGGCGGGCATTGCGCTGAAAAAGGATAAACACGTTGAAGCGGCAACCCAGACGCCCATGAAAACTGCGACGCCGCAGCGGAAACTCCCCAGTTTTTCGAAACTCATTCCGACAAGAATACCCTTCAGGTACTTTCTGGTCATCACGGCGGTCCTCATGTACATGGGAATCGTAAGGATTGACGCATCAATACGAAGAAAGAAAAATGCCCCCTTTGAAAGGCGTGGGTAGCGCTCTCATCAAATAACAAGGCCCCTTGCCCTCCCTCATGAAAGGAGGGAAAGGGGCCTTGTTCAACACGGTTGCCCGTCGCAAAGATCGTCAGGCCTTGGCTTTCTCTTCCGCCTTTACGACAAACTTCACCATGATAAAGTTCGAGATGTTGAGCAATATCCAGAGCAGTATGAGGACAATAAAAACTCCCGCATACCGGATAAGCAGGGTGCTGAAAATCCACGTCCAGTTGTCTTTTACGATCTTTACGGTCGTCTTATCTCCACCGTCCTTGTAGATGCCAATTGAGTGCCACTTCTCACCGCCCTGATCCTCGATGTACATCTGTTCTTCCCAATCGCGGTATCTTCCGTCCTTATACTCCTTCAGAGCGCTTTTGTACCACTCCAGCACTTTATCGTACGGCAGGTCGTAGGCTACCTCTACGGCTACATCCTCTGTCTTCACAATAGTGCCGCCGGGCATAACCGGCGCCGTGAAGATCTTTTCGGGAAGAGGGGTGACGGCTGCGGATAATCTGATCGGCAAGATAACCATTGCCGCCAGAAAACCAAAGAATATCAAACATATCATTTTTGAAATCTTCATGTACTCCTCCTCTTTTAATCAAACATGGACAGAAGCATACCCGCTGCGGCAGGCGAGCCGATGGAACCGGCGAGACAGGCCGCCATTGCATGCATGAGCAGGTAGCTGTGCTTGTCGTATTGCCGCCCGATGAGCTGGGAAACCCGGGGCGCCATCGGAATGGCGGAGACACCCGAATTGCCGATCAGGGGATTGATCTTTTCCTTGGCAAAAAGATTTATGAGTTTCACGGTCAGAATGCCGCCGGCTGTGCAGACGGCGAAGTCGAGAAGGCCCAGGGCAAAAACCAGCATGGGCTTGTAATTCAGAAAGACTTCCGCCTGCATGGAGGCGCCGACACTGAGGCCAAGGAAGATGGTCACCATGTCCATCATGGGGCCGGACGCGGTCTCAGCCAGTCGTTTCACCACGCCGCTCACCCGCATCAGATTCCCGAACATGAGCATGCCCATGAGCGGCATGACCGCAGGAACCATCAGGGCGATTATCGCCGAACAAACGATGGGGAAAAGGAGTTTTTCCGTCGGCGAGACCTTTCGCAATACGCGCATCTTGATGACGCGCTCCTTGTCGCTCGTCATTAAACGCATGATCGGCGGCTGGATGAGGGGCACCATGGCCATGTACGAGTAGGCGGCCAGGGTGTTGGCGCTCAGGAGGTGCGGCGCCAGTTTTGCAGTCAGGTAGATGGTCGTCGGGCCGTCGGCGCCGCCGATGATGCCCACCGAGGCAGCCTCCTTAATGGTGAAGCCGGCGAGGATGGTCCCGGTAAAAGTGACAAAGACGCCCAGTTGCGCCCCGGCGCCGATAAGGAGCATCTTCGGATTGGCAATGAGCGGCTCAAAGTCCGTCATCGCCCCCAGGCCGAGGAAGATCAGGCAGGGAATCACCTCCCAGAGGATCCCGTACTTGTAAAAGAATTGCAGCAACTGCGGATGACCGTCCGTGTACCCCATCAGGGGCGTGTTCGGAAAGTTCACCAGGAAGATTCCGAAGCCGATCGGCAACAGGAGAAGCGGCTCAAAGTCCTTTGCTATGGCCATGTAGAGGAAAAAGAGCCCCACTCCCCACATCACAACAGCCTTCCAGCCCAGCATGGGGAGTCCCGTTGTCTGAAGAGTGCCGACAAGTAAATCCCAAATTTCGTTCCAACTCATCATAACCTCCTTGCTCGGTAAGAAAAAGAAAGGTTCCATCCCGTCAGGGGTTGAAAGAGCAAAACGCAACATCTACGGCAGGGTCATCTGCCTGGGCTCATCCTTATGAGAACCCTTGACGAGATGTATAAAAATGCATAGCTATAATCTAACCATTTTCCTATGAGTCATGTCAAGTTATAATCCGATTGCGAAGCCGCCATTCTTTTGCTTGATAATTCCCGTAGCCCTTGCTATACGATTTCCTCGCGCCGGAGGGGCATCCATCCCGCTCAATATTTAAGCCTTTAATATTAATGAAAGATATCTTAACCGTTTCGTCATTGAATGAACAGATAAAGGATCTCCTGGAGGAGAATTTTGCCTTTCTCTGGGTGGAAGGAGAGATTTCCAATCTGAACCGGCCTGCATCGGGCCACCGGTACTTTACCCTGAAGGACAAAAAAAGCCAGATACGAGCCGTTATCTTCCGCATCCTTCCTGGGCAGGGGTACCCGCCGCAAGACCGGACGCAGCAGTTTGCCCTGGAAGAGGGGATGAGCATCGTCTGCCGGGCAAGAATAAGCGTTTACCAGCCCCGGGGCGAATATCAACTCATCGTTGACACGGTGGTGCCAAAGGGCGCGGGGGCGCTTCAAAAAGCCTTCGAACAACTCAAGGCCCGCCTGGAAGCGGAAGGCTTATTCGATCCCCGGCATAAAAAACCGATTCCTTTCCTTCCCGGGAGAATCGGCGTCATTACCTCGCCTACGGGCGCCGTTATCAGGGATATCCTGAACGTTACGAAAAGACGCTGCCCGTCGGTAAATATTCTTGTCGCGCCCGTGCGGGTGCAAGGAACGGAAGCGCCCCGGGAAATTATCAGGGCGATCGGCGATCTGCATGCCATCGGCAATGTTGATGTCATCATTTTGGCCCGGGGAGGCGGTTCGTTGGAAGACCTTGCCCCCTTCAACGATGAAGGGGTCGCTCGGGAAATGTACCGTTCGCAAGTGCCGATCATTTCGGCGGTGGGCCATGAAACGGATTTTACCATCGCTGATTTCGTTGCCGACCTTCGGGCGCCGACTCCTTCCGCAGCGGCGGAACTTGCGGTGCCCTCGAAACGAGATCTTGCCGCGGCTTTGCAAACGATGAAGATGAGAATGATGAACCACCACGTCCGCCTAATAAACAGGCTCCGGGAAAATGTTTGTCTGGCCAGGGAGCGCCTCAGGGATCCGGGGAAAAAGATCAGCGACCTGCGCATCGCGGTCGATGACCGTCTCGGGTTGCTTCAATCATCCTTCGGAAATCAAATGGAGATGCGTAAACACCGGTTTCTCGGCCGGCGGAACAGCCTGCGACATCTTAACCCTCTTTCCCTGATCCGGCATAATCGCCTGGTCACGGAAAACGCCGGGAAAACGCTGGGCGCCGCAGCGCTGAACGGCATTCGACACCGGAAAGAACGGATGGCGTCAGACATGGCCATGCTGAACACCTTAAGCCCCCTGGCCGTGCTGAAAAGAGGCTACAGCATTGCCCGGACCTTTCCCGGAGAAATCATTATCAGGGACACCTCCCTGCTTTTCGCGGGAAGCAGTGTGGATATCAGGATTGCCTCCGGGGGCTTCCGCGCAACGGTAACGGACATTGATGACCAGTAATGGACAGGTGATGAACGATGGCAAAGGAAAAATTCGAAGATGCACTGGGAAAACTTGAGGAAATTCTGAAGAGGATGGAAACGGGAGACATGACCTTGGATGAATCCCTGAAGTCCTTTGAAGAAGGGATCAAACTTGCCCGGGTCTGCGCCGCCAAACTCGATGAAGCGGAAAGGCGGGTGGATATTCTTTTGAAACAGGAGGGAGAACTGATTACAGAACCCTTGACGGGAGAAGAACGTGAATGATGATGGATGGTTCTCTTTAAAAAGCTATCTGGAAGAGAGAAAGAAAATTGTTGACGATGCCCTGGGGCGCTTTCTGCCGGGAGAGGACTGCTACCCATCGATAATATTCAAAGCCATCCGTTACAGCATCTTCGCCGGGGGAAAAAGAATCAGGCCCATTTTATGCCTGGCTGTCGCGGCATCAATCGATAACGAGGAGCGGGCGCTGTCGGCGTTGCCGGTGGCTTGCGCAATCGAACTGATCCATACCTATTCCCTGATTCACGATGACCTGCCCGCCATGGATAACGACGATTGCAGGCGGGGAAGAGCAACCAGTCACAAAATATTCGGCGAAAACATCGCGATTCTGGCCGGCGACGCGCTTCTCACCGAAGCCTTTCACCTCATGGCCAGAAGGGATCTGATGGAAACCGTGCCGCCGCAGACGCTTCTCGATGTGATCGGGGAAATTACGGAAGCTGCCGGATACTGGGGCATGGTGGGAGGACAGGTGGTCGATATACAGTCCGAGGGAAAACCGATCGACGCGGAAATCCTTCATTTTATCCATACCCGGAAAACCGGCGCCATGATTCGCGCATCCGTCAGGGCCGGCGCCCTCCTGTCGGGCGCCGGTCGGGAAGAACTGGAGGCCCTTTCGAGATACGGCAGCAATGTGGGCTTGGTATTTCAAATAGCAGACGATATTCTCAACGTGGAAGGCGACAGCGCATCCATGGGAAAGGGCACGGGAAGCGACGCCTCGCGCGGCAAGATTACCTTTCCGGCTCTGATAGGCCTGGAGGCATCCCGCAAAAAGGCCCGAGAGATCGTGGCGGAAGCCCTCGCCGAGATCGAGAAGTTCGACCACCGGGCCGACCCGTTGAGGATGATTGCTCGGTATATCGTGGATCGCAAATCTTGACCTATTCAGTCAATCATAAGGAGAGCTCGGCACGTGCCGTAGACCGCAAGATGAAAAAAACCGTAAAGAACAATAAAAAATTCGTCCTGGAAAAAATAAATTTTCCCGCAGACATCAGAAAACTCGATCTGGCATCGTTGAACGGCCTGGCGGAGGAGATCAGGGAGATGATCATTGATACCGTCTCCAAGCGGGGAGGCCATCTCGCCTCATCGCTAGGTACGGTGGAACTGACCATTGCCATTCATTACGTTTTTAACACGCCGCGGGATAAACTCGTGTGGGATGTAGGACATCAGGCTTACGCGCATAAGATCATCACGGGACGAAAAGACCGGTTTCCCTCCCTTCGCCAGAAATCGGGAATCAGCGGTTTCCCGAAACGGGCTGAAAGTCCCTATGATGTTTTCGACGTGGGACACAGCGGCACGTCCATATCCGCCGCATCCGGCATTGCCGAAGCCAGGAGCCTTGAAGGCAAGGATTACAAAATAATCGCCGTCATCGGCGACGGGTCCATGTCTGCCGGCATGGCCTTCGAGGGACTGAACTGGGCCGGAGACCGCAATAATGATTTAATCATCATCCTGAATGACAACGAGCTCTCCATATCGCCCAACGTGGGCGCCATGTCCTCCTACCTGAACCGCATCATGACCGGACATGCGGTCACCAAACTGAAAACGGAGGTCAAGAGCTTCCTCAAATCCATACCCGCCATCGGCGAACAGATGCTTAAGTTTACCAGGCAAGTGGAGGAGTCCCTGAAAGCCCTTGTGGTTCCCGGCGCTCTCTTCGAAGATCTGGGGTTCACCTACGTGGGCCCTCTCGAGGGACACCGCCTCGATCACTTGATAAAAAACCTGCAAAACGTGAAGGATCTGCGGGGACCCGTGCTCGTCCACGTCATCACCCAGAAGGGCAAGGGCTATCACTTTTCGGAAAATGATCCCCTGCGCTTCCACGGCATAGCGCCCTTCCGCATCGAGACGGGCGAGGTCGTCCCCCGGGACCGTCCTTCGCCGGCCTATTCCTATACCCAGGTATTCGGCAGGACGATCGTCAACCTGGCCCGCGCCAACGTGCGCGTGGTTGCCGTAACGGCTGCCATGTGCGAAGGAACGGGGCTCGATGAATTCTCCCGGGAATTTCCCGAACGGTTCTACGACGTGGGAATCGCCGAACAGCATGCAGTAACCTTCGCCGCAGGCCTTGCCACGGAAGCCTTCGTTCCCGTGGTGGCCATCTATTCCACCTTTCTGCAACGCGCCTACGATCAGATAGTCCACGACGTCTGCCTCCAGAAGCTTCACGTCGTTTTTGCCCTCGATCGGGGAGGGCTGGTGGGGGAAGACGGCCCCACGCACCACGGGATTTTTGATTATTCGTTCCTGCGCTTGCTCCCGAACATCGTTGTCATGGCTCCCAAGGACGAAAACGAGTTCCAGCATATGCTGAAAACGGCGACCGAGTGCGACGGTCCCGTCTCCATCCGCTATCCCCGTGGCCGTGGCGTGGGCGTTTTCCTTGATGATACCCTTCGTATTCTGGAGATCGGGAAGGGAGAAAGACTCGCAGAAGGCAGCGACCTGACCATCCTTGCCATCGGCTCTACCGTTTATTCCGCCCTTTCTGCGGCACTGCAGCTCAGAGAAAAAGGCATCAGCGCCGGGGTGATCAACGCCCGCTTTGTGAAGCCCCTCGATGAGAAGCTTCTCTGCGATGCGGCAACCTCGTCACGACGAATCATCACCGTCGAGGAAAACGCCCTGATGGGAGGGTTCGGAAGTGCGGTCCTCGAGCTTTTCGAGCAGAAGAAAATCCAAAACGTCACCGTGAAGAGGCTGGGCATCAGGGACGAATTCCCCGAACACGCCACACAGCGGGAACTGAGAAGCATGTACGGTATCGATGAAGAGGGCATCGTCTCGGCCGCCGTCGAGATCATGAACCATGGTCATTAAGACCCCCAAAGTAAGACTGGATAGCCTGCTGGTTGACCGGGGAATCGCCACCTCGCGCGAACGGGCCAAAGCGCTCATCATGTCCGGTATTGTCATCGTGGGAGAACGCAAGATCGACAAAGCCGGTGCGCTCGTCTCCGCGGATGCGGACGTGAGGATAAAAGGAGAAGACAACCCGTACGCAAGCAGGGGCGGCCTGAAGCTCAAAGGCGCCCTGCAAGAATTCGGCATCATCGTCCGGGGGCTTGTTGCCCTGGACGTGGGGGCATCCACGGGCGGCTTCACCGACTGCCTCCTGCAGGAAGGCGCGGCGAAGGTCTATGCCCTCGACGTCGGTTACGGGCAGTTGGCCTGGAAGCTGCGGGAGGACAGGCGGGTAATAACCATTGAACGGACAAATATCCGCTGCTTCGATGGCGCGGGCATTGAAGACAACATAGATATAGCCGTCATCGACACTTCTTTTATTTCCCTGAAACTGGTGCTGCCCGCCGTGATCGGGCTTCTCAGCGCCGGCTCACTCGTTCTTGCCCTCATCAAACCCCAGTTTGAAGTAGGACGGGAGAACGTGGAAAAGCACGGCGTGGTCAGAGATCCCCTCCTGCACAAGAAAGTGGTGGAGGAAATCTCGGCATTTTGCCGGGGAAACGGGCTCCAGATTCTCGGCACCTGCGAATCACCCCTTCAGGGTCCGGCAGGCAACAGAGAATTCTTCATTTTTGTGAAAACATCCGAGGACAGTCTAATAAGATGAGCGTAAAACTGGCCGACACAGCGGGATTCTGCATGGGTGTCCGGAAGGCCATGGACAAGGTCCTTGATATGGCCCAGCGCCCACATGAGAGTCCCGTCTATACCTACGGCGCCCTGATCCACAATCCCCAGACCGTGGAACTGCTGAGAAAACGCGGTATTTTCCCTGTGGACCGACTGGAAGACCTGGATCGCTGCGGGACAAACGCCACCCTGATAATCAGAGCGCACGGCATAACGCCTGAAGAAAGAAAGAAAATCAAGGAAAAAGGAATCAGGATCGTCGATGCCACCTGCCCGAAGGTTGCTCATGTTCAGTCACTCATAAAGAAACATGCCGCCCGCGGCTACACGACCCTGATTATCGGCGACAAAGGCCATCCGGAAGTAAACGGCCTTCTGGGATACACCGGTGGCCGTGGAATCGTACTCGACGGTTCCGAAGAAGTGGACCGGCTTCCCGCTCTGGACAAGGTTTGCGTTGTTGCCCAGACAACGCAAAGCATGGACCTCTTTAACGCCATCATGGAAAAGATCCGGAAGAAATTCCCCCGTGCCGTCGTTTTCAACACGATCTGCGACTCCACGGAAAAGCGGCAAACCGAGGTCAAGGAACTGGCAGCACACATGGATGCCGTTGTTATCGTGGGGGGAAAAAACAGCGCCAACACGCGGAGACTTGCCTCGCTTGCGGAAAACCAGGGGGTTCCCGCCTTCCATATCGAAACGGCGGAGGAACTGAATCAATTGCCGCTCGCGGGATACAAAAAAATCGGCGTATCCGCCGGCGCCTCCACCCCGAACTGGATCATCGACCGGGTCGTGGACGGACTGACCAGCTCCCAGGCCGGAGGCGGCAAGAATGCCCGTTGGTTTTTCAGGCCTTGGCTCTTTGCCGTTCGGACGGACATCTATTCTGCCATGGGAGCCGGCTGCCTCTCCCTGGCATGCACCCTCCTGCAAAAACTCGATGTGCATGTCCTCACTATTCTTATCGCCGCTCTTTACGTTTACGCGATGCATACCATTAATCGCCTGTTGAACAGAAAAACGAGCATCATCGGATCGTTCCGGGAAGAATCATACCGGACGCACAAAAGACTCTACGCTGTTACGGCCATGCTGTCTCTCGTGCTGGCATTGGCTTTTTCATTTGTGACGGGAAGAGGTCCCTTTGTTCTTCTTTCGGTGATTTCCCTGCTGGGCATAGTTTACAATGCGAAAATACTGCCCAAAAGTAGGCGCTTCAGAAGCCTGAAAGAACTGCCCGGTTCAAAAAATCTGTCCATGGCCCTGGCATGGGCGGCAGTGACGGCGGCGTTGCCCCGCGTGGTAGCCGGTGCAGCCATGCCTGCAGATACGGTCGTGGCGTTTTCCTTCACCTTTGCCCTTGTCTTTATCCGCTCGGCACTGTCGGACATCCTGGATATCCAGAACGATAGGCTGATCGGCAGAGAGACGATCCCCGTTTTAATAGGCGAGAAACGAACCAGGAAACTGCTTAAATATATATGGATTTTATTATTCATCCTTCTGGTATCTTCATTTTTTGCGGGTTGGACTCCCTCTTTGAGCATGGCCCTCGCCGTTGCACTATTTTATGTATTGATCTGTTTCAAACTTTGTGATAGAAGGGCGGGGCTTTCCGGTATCGAACTGGAGGGTCTTCTTGAAACTACCTATCTCGTCGCAGGGTTAAGCGCGTTTCTGTGGTTGTTTCTTTTCGAAGGCCCCGCGTTCAAGCAACAATAATGGTGGACATACTGAAGAAGGTCTTGCGGTTATTCCCTATAGTGGCATTCTCGGCGCTGGCATTGAGCGGATGCGGTGAGCTTCGCAATGCATATTTAGCCCCGGAAGCGAAAGATTTTCACCCAAAAACAATCGTTGTATTTCCTGTCGAAGTGGGTGTATACGGGGAAGCCGGAGGAGTGATCGATGCCGTTATTGCGGACGTCCTCACGAATAAAAAGTGGTTCACCGGCGTTGTCGCCTCCGAGGCAATAAACCAAACGGTTGGCTCCCGTGAGGAACTCCGGAAGGCGCTCGGTGATTATCTTGCCAAGCTCAAAACCGTCAACTTTTCCGATCCGGACCTGAGCAGGTACATCGGCCGGACGGTGGGGGTCGAGGCGCTGGTTGTGGCCACGGTAGACCACTGGACGTACACGGAGGAAAAAGATAAGAAACTTGCACGGGTTGGACTGGCAATGAGAATGATCGATGCCGCAACGGGCAAGATACTGTGGAAGGCAAGTCATGTTCTGACGGAGGAGTATTCGTTTTTCAAGCCGGGGCTCCCCGATGTAGCCAGAACGCTGACCAAAAAAATGATTGAATATATGCCGCACTGATAGCCGGTACGTTACGGGGTTATCAATTGAAGGAGGGAACCGTATGACCATAAAAGAGAGAACGCAAAAAGCCATCGAACAGATCAAACCCAACCTGCAGGTGGACGGCGGCGACGTAGAGCTGGTCGATGTCAGCGACGACGGTGTGGTAAAGGTTAAATTGCTGGGGGCATGCCATGGGTGTCCCATGTCGCAGATGACCTTGAAGATGGGTATCGAACGGCATCTGAAAAAAGAGGTGCCGGAAATAAAGGAAGTTATCTCGATTTAGTAAGTTAGAAATTGTTTTCTGCGGTTTTCTGACAGAACATAATTTCGTTAACGCACGTATCCCGTTTAGCGGGGTTAAGTAACGTGCCGGTTTCACACAGCCGGTTTGGAAAATAACAAAAGGAGAAAAAGATATGGCATATGTAATTACGGATGAATGTATCGCCTGCGGATCATGCCAGGACGAATGCCCGGTAGAGGCAATCAGTGAGGGGGAAGATAAATATGTTATCGATCCCAAGCTCTGTACCGACTGCGGGACATGCGCCGAACAGTGCCCGGTGGAAGCAATCACACCCGGCGAAGAAAAATAGGTTCATCAAACGACAGCGCACAAAGAGGGGGATCACCCGTTCGTTCATGGTCCGGGTGTTTTCCCCTCTCCTGTTTCTGCCCTTTAATTACGAAGCCGTCAGGCATGATCTATGGAACGATTGATTACCTTCGAAGGCATGGAAGGCTGCGGCAAGACCACCCAGATCAGGATGGCGGGCGAATATCTCGGATGTCGCCATATTCCGTTTATCAGCACGGCGGAACCGGGCGGTTCCGCGCTGGGTCGCCGGATCAGGGAAATTCTCCTGAACCGGGCGTCCTATGAAATAAATGCGGAGGCGGAAGTTTTTCTCTTCATGGCGGCACGTGCGCAGCATGTGCGGGAGACGATTCTCCCCGCCCTCAGAAACAATCAACTGGTCTTGTGTGATCGTTTTTCCGATGCCACCCTGGCCTACCAGGGTTTTGGCCGGAGACTGGACATTGATTTTATCCGGCAGATTAACGTGTTTGCCTCTGCCTCCCTAACGCCGGCCTTGACTATCCTCTTTGACCTGCCTGCCGAGGAGGGACTCAGAAGGGCGCGGAAACGGATAGCCCTGAACGGGAAGGAAGTGCCGGCAGAGGATCGCTTCGAACAAGAAGCTCTTGAGTTTCACCGGAGCATCAGGGAAGGGTACCTGTCCCTCGCCCAGGGGGAATCGGAACGCTTCCGGATAATTGACGGCGCCAAAGATATCTCTGCCGTTCATCAGGAGGTATGCGCGTACCTGGAGGCCTTCATCATCGGGTAGGGTTATGTCATTTAAAGATATCTACGGCCATGAAAAACAGGTAACCATGCTGAAGAATGCCATGGCAATGGAACACCTGCCCCATGCCCTGCTGTTTTACGGCATCAAAGGCATCGGCAAAGGAACGACCGCCATGGTTTTTGCCAAGGCACTGAACTGTGCGGACGGAGCTCATGATGCCTGCGATGCCTGCATATCCTGCCGGAAAACGGACCGCAACAATCATCCGGACGTGGTAACCGTAAAAGCCGATGGCCAGTTCATAAAAATCAATGCCATCAGGGAAATCCAGACCCAGATGAAATTCAGGCCCCTGGAAGGGAAAAAGCGGATTTTCCTCATCATTGACGCTGATAAGATGAACAGCATTGCCGCCAACGCGCTCCTGAAAACACTCGAGGAACCATCGCCTGCAAACATCCTGATCCTGATCACCTCGGTGCCGCACCAGCTTCCCCCGACGGTTCTGTCCCGCTGTCGGCATCTCCGATTCAACCCGCTCCCGCGGGAAACAGTTGCCCTGTTCCTGCAGGAACGTCTGGCGCTCGATTCCGCACGGGCGCAAACGGTGGCTGCTTCTTCCGGCGGCAGCATAGGAAAAGCCCTGGAGATGAATGAGGAAGCGTTCCTGGAGTCCCGCAATAGGATCATCGCCCACCTGTCCGATCCCGACTGGACGGACCCGGTGAAACTGCTCACGTTCCTGAACGATTTTGGGCAGGAGCGCCCGGACATCCTGAAAAGGCTCGATGTGTTGAGATCCTGTTTCCGGGACGCTCTCGTCTACAAAGAAACGGGCGAGGAAGACCGCATGGAAAACAGTGATTGCATGGAGTTCATCGGCGCCGCGGCAGGCAGGCTTTCGGGGGAAAACATCCTGAAAGCCATCAGGACGGTGGAGAAGGCGCGCGGCGCCATTGAGCTGAATGCCAATAAATTATTGACTTTGGAAACGATGATGTTTAGAGTCATCGGTCAGACAGTGAATCCGGGAGAAAAGGTTCATTGAAGAATATTGTCGGGGTAAAATTCAAAAAAGAGGGCAAGGTATACAGCTTTGAGGCCGCCGCCATACCGCTGGAAAAAAATGACCAGGTGGTGGTGAATACCGACGGCGGACCGGCCATCGGCACCGTGGTAACGGGGGTCAAGACCGTTTCCCCGGAAAAACTGCCGGCAAATCTGAAGACCGTGCTGCGCAGAACCACGGACGCGGACCTGAAAATAAAGGAGAACAATCAGCGGCTTGAGCAAAATGCCCGCCAGTTCTGCAAGGAGCGGATCAGGGAGCGAAACCTGCCCATGAAGCTGATCGAGCTGGAAGTTGCCTTCGACCGCAGCAAGATCGTCTTATACTTTTCCGCCGAGAACCGGGTGGATTTTCGTGAACTGGTCAAAGACCTGGTACAGAAATTCAAAACCCGGATTGAATTGCGGCAGATCGGCGCGCGGCACGAGGCGCGTATCATCAAGGGATTGGGCATTTGCGGTCGCGAGGTATGTTGCGCCAGCCTGCTCCACAATCTTGACCGCGTTTCCGTCAAGATGGCCAAAGAGCAGAGTATGTCCCTGAATCCCGAAAAAATCTCCGGGCTCTGCGGCAGACTAATGTGCTGTCTGGCTTATGAATATGACGCCTACGTGGATATGAAGAGAGACGCGTCGAAGTGCTGCGGCAAACAGACTCAAAACGGCGGGTGCTGCGCCAAGACAGCCAAGGCCCCTCCGGCAGAAAAGGCAGCAAAACAGAAAAAAGAGAATAACCACGCCGCCCGCGCGGGAAACCGCCGACCGCAAAAACATTAACTATATAGGGCGGCTTCGTAAAAAGCTTCCCCGGTAAAAGTCGGGGAGGGAAGAAGCGCGCCTTGAATGTATGAGCTTTTTACGGAACCGTTAAACGTACCTCTATGGAACAAGCCTTCTACATCACCACGCCCATCTACTACGTCAACGCCGCCCCTCATCTTGGCCATGCCTATACGACCATCGTTGCCGATGTGCTGGCCCGGTATCACCGCCTGGCGGGTCACCGAACGTTTTTTCTCACCGGCACGGACGAGCACGGCGACAAGATCGTAGAGGCCGCGCGGAGGGCGAACCTGACCCCCCAGGCCTATGCGGACGAGATCAGCGCCCGTTTCCGGAACCTCTGGCCGGAACTCGCCATCATGAACGACCGCTTCATCAGGACGACCGATGCCCGGCACGTCGAAACGGTGCGGCATATTTTGCAGAAGGTCTATGATGGCGGTGACATCTATTTCGGCGAATACGAGGGCCATTACTGCGTCGGCTGCGAACGGTTCTATATGGAGAAAGAACTGGTGAACGGCCTGTGCCCCGACCACCAGACGGCGCCCGAATACCGGAAAGAGAGCAACTATTTTTTCCGGATGAGCAAATACCAGGACTGGCTTATCGGGCACATAAACGATCATCCGGATTTCATCAGGCCGGAACGCTACCGCAACGAAGCCCTCGCCTTCCTGCGAGATCCGCTCGAAGACCTCTGCATATCGAGGCCGAAGGCGCGGCTTGACTGGGGGATCACCCTGCCCTTCGACGACAAGTACGTCACCTATGTCTGGTTCGACGCGCTCATCAATTACGTCACCGGTGTGGACTGGCCCGACGGGGAGAACTTTCGCACCTTCTGGCCCGTGGCCGAACACCTGATCGCCAAGGACATCCTGAAACCCCACGGCATCTACTGGTCCACTATGCTGAAGGCGGCCGGTATCGAACCCTACCATCACCTGAACGTCCACGGTTACTGGAACGTGGACCGGAGCAAGATGTCGAAGACCGTGGGAAACGTAATCAATCCGCTCGACCTGAAGGACCGCTACGGCGTGGATCCCTTCCGCTACTTTCTGCTCCGGGACATGGTTTTCGGCCTCGATTCGAGCTTCAGCGAGGAGGCTTTCGTTCAGCGGATCAACTCCGACCTGGCGAACGATCTGGGCAACCTGGTGAGCCGGACCATGACCATGGCGGTAAAATACGGGGACGGGAAGGTGCCTCTGTCCGTCCCGCCCGCTGAGGACGATCTGGCTCTGTCCGAAGGCGCCGCCCGCGTCCTCGCCGAAATCGAGGCGGCGTTTGCCGAGCTTGCCCCGCACAAGGCGCTCATCGCCATCTGGGAGTTCATCAACACGACGAACCGCTACATCGTGGCGCGGGAACCCTGGGTGCTGGCAAAGGACCCGGATCAGGGCGCCCGGCTTCTCGCCGTGGTCTACCACCTGCTCGAGGCCTTGCGCGTTATTTCCGTCCTGATCGCGCCCTTCATGCCCGGCACGACCGTTAAGATCGGGGAACAACTGGGGATCAGGGACGCGAGGACGCAAGATTTCGAGAGCATCCGCACGTGGGGGGGCCTTTCCGCCGGCAACGTCCTGAAACCGGAGGGCGCCCTCTTCCCCCGCGTCGAGTATAAACCGGAAACCGCGCCGACCTCCGCGCCGGAGGCAGGAGGAAAACCCGTGAAGCCGGAAATCACCTATGACGATTTCGCGAAAGTGGACTTGCGGACCGCGAAGATCATTGCCGCCGAACCCGTCCCCAAATCGGACAAGCTCCTGAAGCTCACGATCGACATGGGCGAGCAGCGGACAATCGTGGCGGGCATCGGCAGGGACTACCGGCCCGAGGATCTGATCGGCAAAACGGTGGTGGTCGTGGCCAATCTGAAACCGGCAAAGCTCATGGGCGTGAAATCGCACGGCATGCTGCTCGCAACCGATACGGACGCGGGCCTCACGATCCTCGCCTTCGACCGGCCGCCCAAAACCGGCGCAAGCGTCAGATAAGAACTTCCAATCCCATCGCTATCCCATCTTCCGCAGTTCAGAAGCGTGGAATACGCAATATCAAAAGATGGGTTAGAAATCCGTTAGAAAAAAGCCAAAAAAAGGGGCTGACGAAAAACCCTCTCTCGCCAACCCCTTTTTTATTTGGTGCCGAAGCCGGGATTTGAACCCGGACAGGCGTACGCCCACTAGACCCTGAACCTAGCGCGTCTACCAGATTCCGCCACTTCGGCAAGATATGACCATGAAGCGGGATTGTTTTCTACACGGATAGTACGGACCTTGTCAAGCAAATTTGAGTTTGATATTCATGCCGATCGTGTTACTGTGGATATCGGAAGGAACGAAAGCTGCTTACTATATGGATGTTATCAGGGGCATTGAGGATATACCCGCCGGATTGCGGGATGCGGCGGTAACGATCGGCAATTTCGACGGGGTTCACCGGGGACATCAGCGCCTTCTCAAAAGGCTTCGGGAAGACGCCCGGCGGAAAAAGCTCAAAGCCCTGGTCATTACCTTCGATCCCCACCCCAAGATGATCCTGCGCCCGGAGTTGCAGCCTTTTTACCTGATCACCACCCTGGAGGAGAAAATCAGCCTTCTCAACGATACGGGAATCGATGCCGTCGTCGTCATTCCCTTTACCCTGCAGTACGCGCAAAAGACCGCCGAAGAGTTCATATGCCAGGTCCTCTGGGAGGGACTCCGCATACAAAAGATCGTGATCGGACATGATTATACCTTCGGGAAGGGCAAGGAGGGAAACGAGGCATTCCTTGCGGCCTTCGGGAAAAAGCTGGGGTTCGGGGTGGGCATCATCAATGCAGTGGAAGTCGGTGACACGGTCATCAGCAGTACCGCTATCCGGGATGCCATCCTGGGCGGGGACGTGAAGAAGGCGTCCGCCCTTCTCGGAAGGCCCTATAACCTCGGCGGCCCCGTGGTGGAAGGGAAACATCGCGGCGCCGGTCTCGGATTCCCTACGGCCAACATTTCCCCGGAAAAAGTGCTGATCCCCGCGGGCGGCATTTACGCCGTCATGATTCGGCTTGAGGACAAACGGTACCCGGGCGTCGTCAACATCGGCGTCAACCCCACCTTTGGCGAGGGGAAGCTCTCTATCGAGGCGCACATCCTGGATTTCCGTGAAAACATCTACGGAGAACGGCTGGACCTCTTGTTCGTTGACAGGATTCGGGAGGAAGTCAAATTTCCAGGGCCCGGTGAACTGGTCCGGCAGATTAATCGCGATATCGAACAGGCGAGAGCGATACTACAAACGCCTTCCGCCCGCTACGGTTCATGAACAGAAAACATCTCCACCGTTTCGACGTTGACTGCCGGGAGGCCGTGCAAATCCAGGAGTCCCTGCGGGAGAAGCTGATCCTCCCCGACCGCGGTCTGCCCGGCAAGCCGGCAATCATCGCCGGAGCGGACATTTCCTACGGGAAGGGAAGCGATTATTTTTTCGCGGCCATCGTCTTGTTGTCTTATCCGTCACTGGATGTTATTGAAGAGGCCTACGCGGCGGAACGGTCGCTCTTTCCCTACATACCGGGATTGCTCTCATCTTAGCTACTGCCGGCTGAAATAGATGTCGCCTACAGAACTCTCCGCCGTGCTCCGGGTGTGCTGGGAGTTGATGTAAAGAGATACCCCCTGCACCGGGCCCGTCGGCTCTCCCTCTTTCATATCCCGGAAGAGCTTTCGATAATCCTGATAGACGTTGCGTTTCTCGCTATACCATTCGCCGATCTTGTCGGTCCTGTTCCGCAGCACCACGTATCGCAGCTTGCCCCCGCCAAATTGCGGGGACCTGCCCATCCAATCCCTGGGAGCCTCGTTGTCCCAAATGTAACCGATAACGGATGTGTTCAGTCTTGCCGGAAAGCCCGTGGCGGGAAAGGCGATGTATATCTGTATCGCCTGGTCATCCGTCTCGGCTTTCCTCACATCCCCCCCCTGGGGAAGCCTGCTTGCCATCCATTTCCAGTTCAGAAAGGGATACTCCTTCACGTTCACCGTGATCGCCTTCTTGATCCCGAAGGAAGACTGGGGATCGCTCTTCATATTCAATTGGAAGGAATCCCCGTTCTTTTCCAGGCCGAGCACGGGCGTGCCGGATTTCTTATCCAATTCCCATCCCGGGGGCACGCCTTTCTTCATTTCGGCAGAAAGAAATCGGACCACCTCAACCGTATCTCCCTTGTCCGGCAGCGCCTCCGTCGTCGCTGCCGCAACTATTCCCCCGGAGAGCAGCGCCAGATAAAACCCCAGGATATTCTTTCTACCCCACATGGGGTCCCTCGTACAATGACATGATCTCTCTTGTCGTCAGCACCGCATCCACCCTGTTGACGAGGCCGCTTTTCAGGATATTTTCCCTGCCCCCCTCTTCTCGATCGATGAGCGCGATCACCCGGTCGATGACGAAGCCAGCCTCCTGCGCCCGCTCCATGGCCGCGATGGTGGAGCCGCCCGTCGTAATCACGTCATCCAGGATCGCGACGCGTTCGCCCGCAGCAACATCGCCCTCGACGGCGCTCTTCGTTCCGTGCCCCTTCACATCCTTTCGCACGATAAAGGACTTGACGGGCTTGCCCTTCTGGTAGGAGATCACGGACAGGGCATTGGCGATGGGATCGGCGCCCAAAGTGAGGCCGCCCGCAGCCGTGATGTCCGAACCGACAAGCATGTCGAAAATGATCGCGCCGATGAGGTTCATTCCTTCGGGATCAAGGGTCGTGGGCTTGCAGTTGAAATAGTAGGGGCTCGTCCGGCCCGAGGCCAGGGTAAAGGGCTTATCCGTGCTGTACTTGAATGATTTTCCGAGAATGATCCCGACCAGTCTTTTTTTCCTCTCCTCAATAACCATACCCTCAGCTCCCCGCCGGCTTTTTATTCGGCGATGCGATCAAACGTTCCACGGCACGCACCGCCTCCACGCCGTCTTTCGCGTAATCGGCCCCGATTGATGCGGCATAGGATTTCGTCACCACCGCGCCGCCCGCCAGGAAGCGGCAGGACAGCCCTTCCTGTGCGGCGAGGGCAATGACCTCCTTCATGTTGACCATGGTGGTGGTCATGAGGGCGGACAATCCGACGACGTGGGGTTGCTCGCGCCTGATCGCAGCCACGATTTCTTCCGCCGGCACATCTTTGCCGAGATCGATAATCCGGTACCCATGGTTCCGGAGCAGAAGGGCAACAATATTCTTGCCGATGTCGTGGATATCTCCCCGCACCGTCGCCAGGAGAACGATCCCCTTTTCCCCACGGGCAGCCTTTCCTTCCAGAAGCCGGGGTTCAAGACAGACGACGGCCTTTTTCATCGCCTCGGCGCTGGCCATCAGTTGTGGGAGAAAATAGGTCTTCTTATCAAAGAAATCTCCCACTTGGACGATCGCCGGTATCATTACCTCGTCCATGAGTGTCGCGGCCTCAATCCCGGCGGCAAGGGCGTTCTCCACCAGGGACACGACATCCTCACGATTGCCCTCGATGATCGCCGTGGAAACCTTGTCCACTGCGGACAGGTCCTCTGGCGGCTTCTCCGCACCGGAGGCGGGACGCCCGGAAAAACGGGCGATGTAGGCCGCGGCATCCCGGTCTTTGCGCATCAGCACATCGCCGGCCAGCTTCATGTTCATGATCTCGTCACTGCCCGGATTGGCAATGGCCATGTTCAGGCCGCAGGCCTGGGCCATGGCGAGGAAGGCGGCGTTGATCCACTGCCGCTCCGGCATGCCGAAGGAGACATTGGAAAGGCCGAGCAGCGTCCGGCACCCGAAGGTATTCGCGCACCAATCCACCGTCCGGATCGCCTCCCGACCTGCTTCGGGATTGGAAGCGACGGTCATCACCAGACCATCGACGACGATGTCCTCTTTGGTAAAACCGTACGTCTTCGCCGCCCGGAAGACATCTTGCACGACCTCCCGGCGACGCGCCGCCGTCTCCGGCACTTCGCCGTCCGTAAGGGGCAGGAGAATGAACATGGCGCCATATCGGGCGGCCAGGGGCAGAAGCCGGGCGAGCTTTTCCTTCTCCCCGGAGATGGAATTGATGAGCGCCCGTCCGGGATAGCGCCGCAGCGCCGCTTCCATGGTTTCCACCCGCGAGGAGTCGATAACCAGCGGCAGCGCGGTGATCGTGGCCAGCAGGTTCACGACGGTGCGGATGGTTTTCACTTCATCGATGCCGGGGACCCCCACGTTCACGTCCAGGAGATCGGCGCCCTGTTTTTCCTGTTCCCTCGCCATCTGCCGAATGATGGACGTCTTCCCCTCCAACAGTTCCTGCTGGAGCGCCTTTTTCCCCGTAGGGTTCAGCCGCTCACCCACAATCATCAACGGCCGGTCCCGGTCGAGCAGGAGAACATTCCTGGCCGAACTCACGGCGCCGAGAGATTTCCTGCGCGGCGGGACGGGAGCTGCACCCTGCAGCGAGTGCGTCAGCTCGCGGATGTAGTCCGGCGTGGTGCCGCAGCACCCGCCCATGAAATTCACGCCCGCGGCGGCAAACCGTCCCGCACAGGCGCCGAACGACGAGGCATCCATATCGAAGACCGTGGTTCCGCCGGAAAGCCGCGGCATGCCCGCATTGGGCTTGGCCACAAGGGGAACGGCGGCGTAGGGTTTCATGGCTTCGACAAATTCCAGCATCGCGGAGGGTCCCGTGGAGCAGTTGCAGCCCACGGCATCCGCGCCGAGACTCTGCAGGGTGATGAGGGCCGTCACCGGGTCGGTGCCGTTCAGGGTGCGGCCTTCCTTTTCGAAGGTCATGGTAACCAGGGTGAAGAAGGAACCGATCTCCCGGACGGCGATCAGGGCGGCGCGGGCCTCCTGGATGTCCATCATGGTCTCGATGACGAAACAATCGACGCCGCCGTCGAGGAGCCCCTGAGCCTGTTCCCGGAAGATCCCCACGGCGTCCTCAAAGGCAAGGTCCCCAAAAGGCTCCACGAAGCGCCCCGTGGGGCCGATGCTGCCCGCGATGAGAGTCTTTGCCCCCACGGCGCGGCGCGCGATCGTGGCAAGGTCCCGGTTCACTTCACGGACAGCCTGAATGCCGTACTGGGAGAGTTTAGGGCGGTTGCCCCCGAACGTGCAGGTATAGACAATGTCGGAGCCGGCATCACGATAGGCCCGATGGATGTCGCCGATCGCCTTCGGGTTTTCCCGGCACCATGCCTCCGGACACACCCCCGGCGGCATGCCGCGTTTCTGCAGCTCCGTTCCCGTGGCCCCGTCGAGGATGAGGATCTTTTTTTTGAGAAGGCCGATTATGCGCTTCTTACCGTCCACTCTTCATATCCTTTGTATGCCCGCCACCGCCGTTACGGATTTCTCCGGCGTGAGGATGCAGCCTGCCGTGAGTTCCACGCCGATTCGCCTCAAATCCAGCAGTTCCACGATGGCACACTGGTTCTCCAGAAGAAAATCCCCATAACCGGCAGAGAACCTTTTTCCCGTAAGGGTTTTGTTCTCCCGTCGCAGCCCCTGCCGGAAATATCCCATGATCCAATCCAGGGCGGCGTCCACCGTTTCGCTCGCCGTCGCATCGAAAACCACGCCGCGCGTCACGCGGTCACCGGCCACATCCTCCCGGATCGCGTTCATAATCGAACTGCCTGCCGTGGCGCCCAGAAGGACAACCTCGTCGCACTGCCCGATGAATCGGGCCAGCTCGCGACCCTCCCAGACTACGTCCCCGTCCTCTCCGGCAACAACCACCTGCGCTGCGTCCCGGCTGAGGATGGGAAGACGCCGTGCCGCTCCCCGCAGCCTGATAAGCGCCAGGGCCTCGGCGATGGACGCGTCCACCTCCGCGTCTCCAGCGGTCGATGTCCGGGTGATGCCCCGCCGATATCCCAGACGGCGGTATATGCGGTCACGCGGCGCTTCAATCGGTATGTCGTTAAAAATAACGGCGGAGTGCATTGTCGAATTCGGCAACGGATGGTTCAACGGGACTTCATCGTCTCCGTCAGTTTCTTGACGACTTCGTTTCCCATCTCGTCGGTCCCGACCAGCGTCGTCCCCTCCTGGTAGATGTCCCGCGTTCTGAATCCCTGCTTGAGCACCGCTTTGACGGCATCCTCAACGGCAAGGGCCTCCTTCTGCATGCCAAAGGAAAGCCGGAGCATCATAGCAACGGAAAGGATCGTAGCCAGGGGGTTCGCGATATTGCGTCCGGCGATATCCGGCGCAGAACCGTGAATCGGTTCGTACATGGCGGTCTTTTCCCCCTGGCTGGCCGAGGGGAGCATCCCGATGGATCCGGTCAGGATGGAGGCTTCGTCGCTTAAGATATCACCGAAAAGATTGGTGGTGACGATCACGTCGAACTGGCTGGGATTGCGGATGAGCTGCATGGCGCAGTTGTCCACGTACATGTGTGTGAGCTCGATGGCGGGATAGTCGCGGCTCACTTCCGTCACGACGTCTCTCCAGAGCTGGGTATATTCCAGGACGTTGGCCTTATCCACGGAAACCAGTTTCTTCCGGCGCTTCCCTGCGAGCTCGAAGGCCACCACGGCGATCCGCCGGATCTCCTCCTCAGAGTAGATCATGGTATTGATCCCGATCCGCCGGCCGTTCTCCACCTTGATGCCGCGGGGTTTGCCGAAATAGGCATCGCCCGTCAGCTCCCGGATAATCATGATGTCGATGTCCTTGACCAGGTGTTCCTTGAGCGGCGCCGCATCGATCAGGTCTTCGAAGACCACGACGGGCCGCAAATTGGCAAAAAGGCCGAGATTTCCCCGCAGACCGAGCAATGCCCGCTCCGGCCGCACGCTGTAATCCAGGGCTTCCCACTTCGGCCCCCCCACGGCGCCCAGGAGGATCGCATCGCTCCGCAAGGCCATGTCCATGCTCGCCTTGGGCAGAGGTTCGCCGTACTCGTCATAGGCGACGCCCCCCACCAGGCCTTCCTCCCGAGGGAAGTCCACCCCCGTTTGTTCCGAGACCACCTGCAGAACCTTCAGCGCCTCGCGTACAATTTCCGGTCCGATCCCGTCTCCGGGAAATACGGCAATCTGGTACTTCTTCTTTCCCATGCCACCCATCCTTTCTGGTCCCCGTTCGAAGCCGTCACTTTTTCTTGAGCGCGAGGTGCTGCATCAGGCCGCCATCCCTGATGAGTTCCTGCATGAAGGGGGGAATGGGGCTTACGACGAGCGGCGGCCGATCGCTCCCCACGATGGTGATTTTCCCCTTGTCCCCGTCGACCTCAATCTGCCGTCCCTCGGAAACCATGCCCCACAGCTCATCCGATTCAAAAATCGGCAGGCCCATGTTAAAGGCGTTCCGGTAGAATATCCGTGCGAAGCTCCGGGCAACCACACAGGCAATGCCGGCCACCTTGATGGCGATGGGCGCATGTTCCCGCGACGACCCGCAACCGAAATTTACGCCCGCCACAATGATGTCGCCGGGCTTGATCTTCTTGACGAATTCGGGATCGGCATCCTCCATGCAGTGAGAGGCAAGCACCTGGTGGTCCGACGTGTTCAGATAGCGCGCCGGGATAATCACGTCGGTGTCGATATTGTCCCCGAACTTCCAAACATTCCCTGAAAATTTCATATGTTGTTCCTTCCTCTATATGAGTTCCTCCGGTCCGGCAATCCTCCCCAAAACCGCCGATGCGGCGGCGACGGCCGGATTGGCCAGGTATATCTCGCTTCCCGTATGCCCCATCCGTCCCACGAAGTTCCGGTTCGTGGTGGCGACCGCCCGCTCGCCGTCCGCCAGTATCCCCATGTACCCGCCAAGACACGGCCCGCAGGTCGGCGTGCTCACCGCGGCCTTTGCATCGACGAATATCTCCAACAGACCTTCCTTCATGGCCTGCCGGTATATCTCCTGCGTGGCGGGTATGACGATCAGGCGGACGTACGGGGCGACCCGGCGGTTCACGAGGATGGAGGCGGCAACCCGGAGGTCCTCGATCCTGCCGTTGGTGCAGGATCCTATAACCACCTGGTCTATCGCAACATTCCCCACCTTGCTGATTCCGCGCGTGTTGGAGGGGAGATGAGGAAAGGCCACCTGGGGTTCGATAGCGCCCACGTCAATCTCGATAACCTGGGAATAGGCCGCATCGGGATCGGAGGTATAAAACGTGTACTCCCTCTTTGCCCGTGTTTTCACGTAGTCCCGGGTCACGTCGTCGGGAATGAATATCCCGTTCTTGGCCCCCGCTTCGACGACCATGTTGGCAATGGTCAGCCGGTCGGACATGGTGAGCTTCTTTACCGTGTCGCCGGTAAATTCCATGGCCTTGTAGAGGGCGCCGTCCACCCCGATAAGACCGATTACATACAGGATGAGGTCCTTGCCGGAGACCCATTTGTTCAGTTTTCCGGAGAAAACGATCTTGATCGACTCGGGAACCTTGAACCAGGCCTCCCCGGTAAGCATGGCGGCGGCCAGGTCCGTGCTCCCCATGCCGGTGGCAAAGGCCCCCAGGGCGCCGTAGGTGCAGGTGTGGCTGTCGGCGCCGATCACCAGGTCGCCCGGCAGGACGATTCCCTGCTCCGGCAGAAGCGCATGCTCCACGCCGACCTCGCCCACTTCGTAGTAATGGGTCAGTTCCTGTTCCTTTGCAAATTCCCTGATGAGCTTGCTCTGCTGGGCGGAACTGATGTCCTTGTTGGGCGTAAAGTGATCGGGGATAAGCACCACTTTGTCCCGGTCAAACACCCTGGCGGCCCCGGTTTTCTTGAACTCGCCGATGGCGAGGGGCGCCGTTATATCGTTTCCCAGTGCGATGTCCACCCGGGCATTGATCAGCATGCCGGGGCGCACCTCCTTCATGTCCGCATGCGCGGCAAGTATTTTTTCCGTTATGGTCATTCCCATGTTTTCTTCTCCGCTGGTCTATTTCGTGTCCGCTTCTTATATCAGAATCGTTCTTTATTCCACTGGAACTTTTTACGAAGGCGTCTTCTTCCGGTTCGTCCGGAGGCGTTCCAGACGGTTCAGGGCATTGATATAGGCCCTTGCCGACGCCATGATGACATCGGGATGGGCGCCCCGCCCCACCACCGTGTGGTCGTCGTACCGGAGCTGCACCGTGACCTCGCCCTGGGCGTCCGTCCCGCCCGTTACCGCGTTGACGGCATACCTCAGAAGCGAGTAGTTCGTATTCGTGATCTTCCGGATGGCATCGAACGTGGCGTCTACCGGGCCGATGCCGAAGCCGGCGTCCTGGATCGTCTTCGTGCCGACCTCCATCTGCATGGTTGCCGTGGGAATCGCCACGCTGCCGCTTACCACGTTCAAGTACACCAGCTTGTACTTGTCATCCTCCAGGCGAAATGCCTCTTCGGAGATAAGCGCCTCCAGATCCTCATCAAAAATTTCTTTTTTGACGTCGGCCAGTTCCTTGAACCGGACGAAGATCCTGTTCACCTCCTCACGGGAAAGGTCGTACCCCATCTTCTTGAGATGGTCCACCATGCCGTGACGGCCGGAGTGCTTGCCCAGCACGAGATGACTGTCCGAGATGCCCACCGACTGGGGGGTCATGATCTCATAGGTGAGCTTTTCCCTGATAAGACCGTCCTGGTGAATGCCTGACTCGTGGGCGAAGGCGTTGGCGCCTACGACTGCCTTGTTCGGCTGCACGGCGATACCGGTGATCTGGGTCAGGAGCTTCGACGACTGGTAAATGCGTTCCGTTTTGATACCCGTGTGGAGCCCGAAGAAATCCTTCCTCGTCCGGAGCGCCATCACCACCTCTTCCATGGCCGCATTGCCCGCCCGTTCCCCGATGCCGTTGATGGTGCATTCGATCTGGCGGGCGCCGTTTCTTACTGCAATCAGGGAATTTGCCACGGCAAGTCCCAGGTCGTTATGACAGTGGGCGGAAACAACCGCCTTCCTGATGTTCTTCACCTTGTCGAAAAGATGGGCAATCAGGGCGCCGAATTCCTCGGGAACGGCGTAGCCCACCGTATCCGGGATATTGATCGTCGTGGCGCCTTCCTCAATCGCCGCTTCCACCATCTCACAGAGGTAATCCCTGTCCGTTCTCGTGGCAT
>CAZTLA010000023.1:0-9376 GCA_964614365.1 uncultured Syntrophales bacterium
CTACGCCGCCCGCCAGTATGGGGTTAAGGCTCATGGGGTAACGCTATCCCGGCATCAGTTCGATTATGCACAAGAGAAAATACGGAAACTTGGCCTTCAGGATCGGGTTAGCGTTGAACTCCGGGATTATATAACAGTTGAGGGCACCTATGACAAAATAACCAGCATCGGCATGTTTGAGGCTATCGGCATCGCCAATATGCAGAAATACTTCGGTAAAATTAATTCTCTTTTGCGAGACCGGGGTATTGTCCTCAATCATGGTCTCGCCCGCCATGCCAAAGCGACTCGCAGCGCAGTCCACAAAATCAGATCAGAGCGCCGCCTGCTATTAAAATATATCTTTCCAGGCAGTGAATTGGATAACGTCGGGCACACCATCGATCTCCTACAGATAAACGGATTCGAGGTGCATGACGTGGAGTCCTGGCGGGAGCACTATGGTCTTACCACACAACACTGGTATCGTAGACTCATGGCCCATCGGGAAGAAGCCATCCGACTTGTAGGCTTGGAAAAATTCCTCCTTTGGACACTCTATCTTGCCGGTGTCTCGATCGGCTTTACTGACGGTTCCATGCATATATGTCAAGTCGTGGCCACGAAACATTCCCAAAAAGGACCATCAGGTATGCCGCTTACAAGGGCAGATCTTTATCGCCCGTGATCAACATAACACAAACATTGAACATATATTCCGGTGATTAAACACACCCACGATATCCTGAATCCCCACGCTTTCAAGCTGGTCCCTCAATAACCCCGCATGCGGCGGCAGTGCTCGTTTCGAAGCGCCGGGCCAAAGAGCCGGTTCGCCTATAACCTCCAGGGGACGCCCTCTCAATCCCCCGAGAAAGTCAGTGCCGAACTCCCAAAAGGATGCCTCGTGTGAGTGGCCATAAACGTCAGGGAACGTGGCAACAATGGGACAACTCTTTCCCTGATCCCCACAGCGCCGGCAGATCTGCCTGCCCTGCCGGCCGGGGCTCATCCACAATCCCAGCAGGATAGAATGCGCTTGCGGCGTCAGATTACGCCCCGATTTCTGAATTCCAATCAGCTCCACTGATCTCCCGCACTTCCGCATGTTTTTTACACAGTGAAATGAAATCGCGCAGATCATTATGTTCCAACTCAGCCATAACCCGTCTCCTTTGATCGTTTCAATTGCGCAGGATATGAATATTTTGATAATATCAGAGACGATTTTTGTGTCAGGTGTTGTAAAGAACTTCCCCGCTTTTCTGCCATCCCATCACCCTCATCTCTTTGTGCAGATAGGTTTCACTCCCTCCGTAGATCAGTGTGGGCTTCATCGCTTTATCACCGGCAAGGGCGCACCATTTATCCAGTCCGGCAAATGAATCCCGCGTCAAGGTCTTTCCTGACTTGATCTCGATCGGCATCAGTCTGGCTCCCTGTTCGACAAGCAAATCAATTTCATTGCCGTTGCTGTCCCGCCAGAAATAGAATGCGGGTCGTTCTCCCCGGTTGAATTGCGATTTGATCACTTCTGAAATAATCAGCGTCTCAAAGATATTGCCCCGCAACGGATGGGTCTCCATCTGTTCAGGCGTTCTGATCCCCAAAAGCCACGAGACGAGTCCCACATCAGTGAAATAGAGTTTCGGCATCTTTACCAACCGCTTGTTGAAGCTGACGTGGTGAGGACGCAGGAGAAAGACGAGATAACTTGCTTCGAGCACAGAGATCCAGGACTTGGCTGTGTTGTGGGTAATGCCGCATTCCGTTGCAAGTGAGGATAGGTTGAGCAATTGCCCGGTCCGCCCGGCACAAAGCCGCACAAATCGCTGGAACGTATCCAGTTCCTGAATCTTGATCAGTTGCCGCACATCACGTTCGACATAGGCAGTAACATAGGAGGCAAACCAGGAGGCAGGGGGCAAATCCCGGTCGTAGAGAGGTGGATAGCCGCCGGTGAGCATCATGGCATCGGCAGTCGGCGGCAGCTTGCCTGTAGGAGCAAGTTCCAGGATGGAAAAAGGAAGCAGCTCAATAAAAGCTGTCCGGCCCGCAAGGGATTGGCTTATCCCCGACATGAGACCGAACTGCTGTGAGCCGGTCAGGATAAAGAGTCCCATCCGGCCATCAGAATCAAGAATCGTTTGAAGGTACGAGAGGAGATCCGGACAACGCTGCACCTCGTCGAGCACCGCGCCGTCAGGGAAACGCCCCAGAAAGGAGCGAGGGTCTTCCCGTGCAACCTGACGCAGGTCAGGGTCTTCCAGCGAGGCGTAAGGGCGATCGTTGAAAATTATCTTGGCGAGAGTAGTCTTGCCCGACTGTCGCGGGCCTGTCAAGGTAACGCTTGGGAAACCGCGCAGCAGGGACCGAATGGTTTGTTCAGCATGTCGAAGAATCATAATGCGACGCTACAGATATTTATGCTATTTGTCAAACGTTTTTACAAATAGCATAGATATTAATGTTTTGGCTCAATCTTGCAGATTGAACCAGCGATGAAAAAAACGGCACGGGGGTGGTACACTTTTACTATACCATTGACAACAGGCAAGCCTCGACCAGCAAGGGGACGTGCTCTTGATTGTTACCCGATAACCTTCTGGGGCTGGTTCAATCTTGCAGATTGAACCAAACCTTAACAACTCGGTTTAGGCTGCCTGCCTGTGCTGAAAGCACGGCAGACAGGCAACCCTGAACCAGCAAGAGAAACCTCACCCATCAATGAATGCTTTCCAAATGCAGCACGGCACTGTCCTTATTTGCAGATGAGAATACCCAATCCTCCGGCCTGTTGACATACTGTTTCCGTACCGGGTTTTGTTCCACATACTGTGCTTTTGCAAGATAAAAATCCATGCTGCTTATCGCCTCCGGCATATTCGTTTTCTGCCAAAAGTGATATACTCCGTCCTTCGCAAATAATTCGAGGATATTCGGTTCCGTCTCCATGATGTTCTTTTTGATTTCCTTCGAGGTAAAGGTCTTAAAATCTCTCATGAAGCCGATAAGATCGCTGCTTTGGGCAATCAGGTGGATATGATTCAGCATGAATACAAAATGATAAATTCTCAAGCCCTTATTGATCTGACAATATTTCAGTGCGTCCGCCAGGATCTGCCACCGGTTGTGCCTGTCAAATAAATAATACCAGCGATGCACGGTCAAGGTTATAAAGAATATCTCCTCTTTCAATGCCTTCGGCACTCTGATAGATGGCATTCAACACCGCCTGATACTGTTGAGGTTCAATCTGCAAGATTGAACCAGCGAGGAAGACCAGCCCCTTGCTGGTTCAGGCTTGCGGCCTCAACCATTTGTTAATATTTTGGTTCAATCTGCAAGATTGAACCAGCGAGGATACCTCGGTTCAGGCTGCTTGCCTGTGCCGGATGCACGGCAGACAGGCAAGCCTCGACCGGCAAGGGGACGTGCTCTTGATTGTTACCCGATAACCTTCTCTCCCATGTGGCTGGAATCGTGAAGCGGGATGATGATGTCCGCCTCCCTTTTGACCCGCAATAAACTCTCGTAACCCTGAATGGGATCCATATGGATTCCGGGAGCGGCAACCTCCGCGAGATCGGACGTGCATGCAAAATTTTCCTGAAGCGAACAGGCGCCGCAGATGACCGCCTTTCCTTTTGCCGTCGCGACAGCAACGGACTGGGTGCCCGCGGTATGGCCCGGCGTCAGCAGCAGCTCTATGCCGTCGTCGAAATGATAATCCCCCCTGACGGCGGTAAAATCGACGCCGTCAAATCTGCCGGCGGGAAAGGTTCCGGCAAAAAGCGGATGGGGATGTCCGGCAAACGCAAGTTCCTCTTCCTGGACATAGATCCTGGCGTTGGTGAACTTCCCGATATTCAGGGCATGGTCGCCATGCAGATGGGTCAGGATAACCGTTTCCACGGTATCGGGTGTCAGGCCGAACCTTCCCAGCGCCTCTTCCAGCGTCGTAATGTTTTCATAGGGCGCCTTGAGTACGCTTAATCGTTTCATCTCTTCCGCGTCGCAGGCCACATCCACGAGGATATTCTTCCCTCCCCCTTCGATCAGCCACACATAAATGGGAAACCACTGCTTTATGCCGCTGAAATTCATGTAGCAAAAGGTCGCCACGTCGGCGTACAGCTTGGCGATGTACAGGGGATGAATCTTGTAGTTCATCATCTGTTCCTCATTACCAGCCGGCCAGTGCCTGCCGGTATATCTCCGCAAGTTCCTTTTCGCTGCATCTGCGTTTGTTTAATTTGATCATCGGCCTGGTCATGGCCTGTTTCACCATTTCCGGTATGTCCTTTTCCGTGGCTACGTCGGCGGGAATCTTGCGGGGAAATCCTGTCTGCACGAACAATTCCCGGACGCATTCTATGGCCCGTGCCGCCAGGTCCGCCGTGGTCATCCCCGGCTGCGCCTCACCCAGGGCAACGGTGATCCGGGCGAAGGTATCGGCGCAAACGGGCAGGTTGTATTCCATGACATAGGGAACGAGGATGCCGTTCGCCAGTCCGTGGGGCATGTGGCGGCTGCCGAGGGGATGGGAAAGGGCGTGAATCAAATCAAGCCGGGCATTGCCGCAGGCGATGTTGGCCATGGCGCTGGCAAGCAACTGCTGGTTTTTGGCCTCCAGATCGCCGGTGAGGATGGCGGGCGCCAGATTTTTTATCATCATCGCGATGGAGGAAACGGCCAGGGCATCGGTAAGGGGAGTGGCAAAAACGGTGGAGCAGGCGCCGACCGCATGGGACAGGGCGTCCATGCCCGCATTCATACCCGCCCCGTAGGGAATATTGACGAGCAGCAGGGGATCGAGGATGGCAACCTCCGGAAAACCGGTCTTGCCCCAGATGGACATCTTGTAGTTGCGCTTTTCGTCGGTGATGATGAAGGCGGAGGAAACTTCGCTTCCCGCACCGGCGGTCGTGGGGATGCCGATCACCGGCAGCGGCGGCGCCTTGAATTTATCGGCGCCTTCATAATCGGGCAGCGTGCCGCCGTTTGTGGCCAGGAGCGCGATCGCCTTCACGGCGCACAGGGGACTTCCCCCGCCCACGATCAACACGCCGTTGCATCCTTCGGCTTTCAGCAGTTCCAGCCCCCGTGCCACGGTTTTCGTCCCGGGGTCCTCTTCCACGTCGGCGAAGAGGACCACGGGGACACCCGCCGCCTCCAGCGATGCAACCACCTTGTCCGTAAGACCTGCCCCCTTGACACCCTTGTCGGTTACGAGCAGGGCTTTCTTTATGTTCAGGCCCGCGGCCTCCCGTCCCGCCTCGGCAACGCTGCCGAAACCGTGGATGATCCTCGTGGGCATGTGAAAGTTGAAGAGCGTATCGAAGTTCATTGTTCCTTATCCTTATTTGAGAAACTGCTTGTACTTGTTTAAGAGTTCATAGTCCTGCGCGGTCAGCCGGGCCAGTTCGGAAGAAGACCGGTAATCCACCATAATTGCGGCTTTCTCAGCCAGCTTTACGAATTCAGGATCGGCACAGGTAGTGTTAACCGCCTTTTCCAGAACGGCAACGACGCCGGGCGGTGTCTTCGGGGGCGCGGCGAATATTCCGTAAACGAGGAGCAGGGGGATTTCATTATGCCCCAGGGCTTTCATATCGGGAACCCCGGGAAGAATCGGGTCCGGCTTCGTGCTGAAAACCGCCAGCGCCTTCAGTTTCCCGGAGTTTATCATGGGCCTCGGGGCAACGGGAAAGGTCAGCATCGCGTCCACATGCTTTCCGGCTACGGCCGCCATGCCCTCCGCAGCGGACGTGTAGGGCACCCAGTTCAACTTGAGCCCCGCAGCGGACTCAAGAAGATGTCCCTGAAAATCCGCCGATCCTCCGGTAGCCGCAAGACTCACCTTCTTCTGTTTCGCCTCTTGGAGGAATTCATCGAAGGTCTTCCACCGTTCGGGCTGCGTGACAAGAACAAAGGTCTTTATATTCTGAACCGCAATGGGCGTATAGCTCTTGACGCTGTATTTGGCCGTCTCTCTCGTAAGCTCGAGGGCTATGGCGGACGCCAGATTAAAACTGATGAGCGTATAACCGTCAGGTTTTTCCCCCTGGAACTTGTTATAGGCAATCATGCCTTCCGCACCGGTTACATACTCGATGATCAGCGGCACGCCCAGTTTCTTCTCCAACGAAGGGGCGACGATCCTGATCTCCTGTCCCAGACTTCCCCCGGCGCCGGCGGGCACCATGATTTTTATCGGCTTGGAGGGATATTTAGCCTGGTCGGCAGCGGAAACCGCCTGGACAAAAAACAGGAAACCCCAAAAAACGGCGGCGAAATAGTGAAAATACTGTTTCCCCGTTACGGACATACGATTTTGATATTCTTGTGACATACATTCCTCCCCGTTTTATTGACAACTGCCATATTCCTTGAGCCTGGTGCGGTCGTTCAGCATCTGTCTCAGTGCCTCTTCAAAGCAGACGGATGTAAGGCCGCCCGCGGCATTGAAGTTATTGCGCCTCAGGAGTTCCCGCTTCGCCTCATCACAGAGAAATTTCAGTTCCGCTCCCGAAAACCCTTCCGTATTTTTTGAAAGACGGCTTATTAGTTCTTCCCTTGAGAGCTCACGGGAGAAAAGGGCATTGCCCAGATGAATGTCCAGAATCTCTGCGCGTTCCCCTTCATCGGGAAGGGATACGAAAATGTGCGTGCCGAACCTCCCGGAACGGAGGATCGAAGGATCGACCATATCCAGCCTGTTTGTGGCCGCAAGCACGATAACGCGGCTGCGGGGCTCGATGCCGTCCAGTTCCGTCAAGAGCTGGCTTACGACCCTGGCCGTTGTCCTGGATTCCGCATCCCTCTCCCGTGTGGCGGCTATCGCCTCAATCTGATCGAAGAAGATGATGGTGGGCGCCGTCAGCCTCGCCACGTGAAAAATATGGCGGATCGCCTCTTCCGATTCGCCCAGCCACTGGCCGAATATTTCCGGTCCCTCCAGGGGAATGAAATTGATCCCGCACTCGTTGGCCAGCGCTTTTGCCAGCAGGGTTTTTCCCGCGCCGGAAGGACCGTACAGCATTATGCCGCACTCACGGCTCATCTGCATTGCCTCGAACAGTTCGGGCTTCTTCAGCGGCATTTCAATCAATTCCTTGAGCCGCGCCTTGACGCTTTTCAGGCCGCCGATCTCCTGCCAGCGCACCGTAGGTATCGTGATAAGAACCTCCCGCATTGCCGAGGGATGCACCTGTTCCAGCGCGTATTCGAAATCTTCCTTGCCGACGGTGATATGACGCGCCTCGTATCTGATCGCCCTGCGGTAGTCCTTCAGGAATTCCGAATTCCTGCGCAACGCATTTAAGCCGGCCTCCCGGCAGATCTCCATCAGATCCGCCCCCACGAATCCATGGGTATGTGCCGCCAGGAAGGGAAGATACTCGACAGCACCTTCCTCCAGAGGCATTTCCCTCGTATGGATCTCCAGAATTTCCTGCCTGCCGTGGACATCGGGGGGGGCAAAGAAGATCTCTCGGTCAAAGCGGCCGGGACGGCGCAGCGCCATGTCGATCTCCTCCAGCCTGTTGGACGTTCCGATGACGATCACCCCGTTTACCTGCTGCATGCCGTCCATGATGGAAAGGAGCTGGGTGACGGCACGCGTATCGGAGAGAGTGCCCTGGCGCCCGCGTTTCGGGGCGATGGCGTCGAGCTCATCGATGATGACGACGGAGGGCGCATGGTGGATTGCCTCGTTGAAAATACGCCGCAGATTCCCTTCCGTCTCCCCGGAAAAGGAACCGATAATATCAGGGCCGTTGATGTAAAAAAATCTGGCATTGATTTCATTGGCAAGGGCGCGGGCAAGGTGTGTCTTCCCCGTACCGGGCGGACCATAGAAGATCACGCCCCGCGGCGCTTTGATTCCCAGTTGCGTATAGGCAAAGGGAATTTGCAGGGGCAATTGAACAAACTCCCGGACCATGCGTATCTGATGTTCCAACCCGCCGATGTCTTCGAACGTCACGTCGATGGCGCCCTCCACCTGATGCGCTTCCCGGTCTTCGAGGACTATTTCCGTTTCCTCCGTGACGATGCCGGGTCCTCCATCCAGCGCATGGACATTATAGGTAATCCCCGCCGTGCTATGGGGAAAATTCAGGTAGAGGACCGAGTCGAGCGCGACGGGCGTTTCGTTTTTCACCAAGCTTTCCCGGATATGCTCAGGGAGATTGTGGGCCGTGGATACGTCGATGGCGGGGATAAGAACAATTTTCACCACGGAACGAGAGGGGATCTTTTCCGCTTCTATGTTTTCGTTGAGATTTGCCTTGAGCGCCTGCTTGGTAAACCGTTCCAGGCGGATGGTACTGGTTCCCTGGTCCTCCGTAAGCGGATCAGCAAGCCGGACCAGCACTTCCCTTCCCCGGTATGAACTGAGCTTGAGGAGATCTCCCACCCGGAGATCGTGCTCCGCCATCATCCGCTCGCCTATGCCGGCGAGACACCTGCTGCCTGCCAGGTCACCGCCGGTACGGTCAACAACCAATGTGAAGCTCATTTTCACCCACCACAAGGGAATTGAGGCACTACTCAGAAGTCAGGAACATTGTTTTATGATAACGGCTCTGGTGAGATCAGTCTTTGCCGACCTTGCGGACTTCTCTTTCGTATTCGGGACAATTTTCCAACTGCTCAAATCCGGAACCCCGATCCATCCCCAGGGCGCCGACCGTGTTCGCCTCCACGGAAAGAAGCAGCGCCTCCTTCTCCTGATCACCGTTGAAATGCTGGTAGATCACCCCCATCGGTTTCAAGGGAATCTGAACGCAGGCGCCTTCTTCCCAATAGTGCTTCACCCCGTCCATGACCGTGCAACCCTTCCCCTGCCAAACATAGAAAATCTGGCTTCCCTGGGTCTGCACCCGGCCGCTTCTGCTGCCCGGCAGTATCCTCTGGCAGTAGAACAGGAAAGGATTAATCACCCGGTCCTCCATGACGGGATGGAGGTACCAGCGCATGAACCCCTGCCGGTTGAGCTCCCAGGGCAGGTCATCGCCGATGATGGTCTTGATGGCGTTCTTCTTGTGTTCCCGGTCCCGGTCGCGAAGGTTGAACAGTTCTTCCCAGTAATTGATCGCGCCCTTGTTCCCTGATTCTTCCATACACACCGATCCTCTTGTGCCTGGCAGATTGTTACATAGTCCTTTTTGGCAGGCTGCTCAAAAATGTCCAAATGCAAGGCCCCCGACATCCTGAGCCAAGAGGCGTACTTTTTCGTACGTCGAATGGTGAAGGATGAGGGAAACGCCGCAGATGGGCATTTTTCAGCAGCCTGACTGCTATCGGGGATTATAGTCAGGGGATAACTCACCCTGTGTCATTTCACTGGCCAGCATGTCCCAGTAGGGCCAGTAAATGAACGCAATCCACT
>CAZTLA010000023.1:9476-26430 GCA_964614365.1 uncultured Syntrophales bacterium
GTCATTTCACTGGCCAGCATGTCCCAGTAGGGCCAGTAAATGAACGCAATCCACTTGCAGGGCTTGCCCGGTTCCCGGTTAAAATGCTGGTGGTCAACGCCGCCCGGCTTGCAGGGAAGGAGCAGAAGATCTCCCGCCTTCCAGTCGCTGCGGACACCGTCCACCAGAGAATAGCCTTTCCCTTCCAGGCAAAATATCACCAGGCCGCCCTGATGTTTATGGCTGCCCGAATGCTTGCGGATATCCTGCTTGAAGATCTGCCAGTCCCGGAGGGCATGATCCGGGTAGGAATGGGGCTGGAGATAGTATTTCAGTCTGCCCTGGCGGCTCGGTTCCCATTCCCGGTCCTTCTCGTGGACAACCACCTTGCCCGTCATTTGCTGTTCAATGAATTTTTTCCTTTGGAACAAAACCATCTCATAGGTGTCCGCCACCTCTGCGTCTCTCTCCCGTTCCCTGACCCGCACCTTCGGCATTGCACGCTCCCTGAACCTTTCGATCGCAAAAATGATATGCTTTCTTCTACCGCACTCACAGATTGTTTGTCAACAGAACGGTGCCAGGTGGGATTGCGCCGGGGAATATGCCCCAGTTGGCCTTTTCAACGGCAACAGAGGCCTTATCAGGCTGCTGAAGAGGTAACCTTGCAGGCTGTTCAAAAATGGTCGGATGCAAGGCCCCCGAAATTCTTCCCCATGAGGCGTACTTTGACGTACGTCGAATGGGGAAGGATGAGGGAAACGCAGCAGGCGGCCGTTTTTCAACAGCTTGTTATTCCTTGCGCTTTGCAGCCCGCTTATTGGCATCAAGCTCCATTTTTCTCAGGCGAATATTGAGCGGCGTCACTTCCACCAGTTCGTCCTCGCCGATGAATTCAATGCACTGATCCAGGGATAGCGGCCGCGGCGGCCTTAAGGTTACCGTCGCTTCCGAGGTCGAACTTCTCATGTTCGTGAGCTTCTTTTCCTTGGTGATATTCACCGCCATATCGCCCGTGCGATTGCGCTCGCCGATAATCATGCCGGCGTACACCTCGGCGCCGACTTCGACGAAGAGTTCCCCGCGGTCCACCATGGCCAGACTGGCGTAGGTATTTACCTTGCCGCTTCTGTCCGCGAGCAGGGCGCCGCTCGCCCGTTGCGGAATCGGCCCGAACCACGGGGCATAGCCTTCAAAGAGCGTATTCATGACCCCTGCTCCACGGGTATCCGTCAGAAAGTGACTGCGGAACCCGATCAGGCCGCGGGAGGGAACGAGAAACTCCATGTTCACCCGGCCGCTTCCCTTGTTGACGAGGTTCATCATGCGACCCTTTCTCTCCGAGAGCTTTACCGTCACCACGCCGACGTATTCCTCGGGAATATCGAGGAATACGCGTTCTACCGGCTCCAAAGTCTTGCCGTTTTCCTTTTTGGTAATAACGGCTGGCTTGGAAACCATCAGCTCATAGCCTTCCCGGCGCATGGTCTCGATGAGAACCGCCATCTGCAGTTCCCCCCGTCCGCAGACCTCGAAGGCATCCTTGCGCTCCAGCGGCTTCAACTGCAACGACACGTTGCGCAGCTTCTCCCGCTCCAGGCGTTCCAGCAGATGCCGTGACGTGAGATACTTTCCTTCCCGGCCGGCAAAGGGACTGTTGTTCACATAAAAGATCATGGAAACGGTGGGCTCGTCCACGTATATCCGGGGAAGCGGCTGGGGATTTTCCTGGGAGGTAATCGTATCGCCGATGCTGATGGATTCCACGCCGCTGACGGCGATGATGTCGCCGGCCTCCACCATTTCGACCTGCTTTTTTTTCAAACCCATGTACGTGTACAGCGAGGAAAACCTGACGCCGCCGGTAATGCTGCGTTCGCCGCAGAGAGCATAGTTCTGGTTCATTGCCAACGTCCCGTTCATCAGCCGTCCGACGGCAATCTGCCCCACGTAGGAATCGTAATCCAGGTTGGTTACGAGGAACTGAGGGACGTGGCCGTCATCGGCCTCCGGACCGGGGATGGTGGAACAGATGGTGTCAAACAGGGCTTTGAGATCTTTCGACTCGTCGCCGGGCGCCCGGTGCGCGACTCCCTGCTTGGCGTTCGTATAGAGGATGGGAAATTCTATCTGCTGCTCGCCTGCATCAAGATCGATGAAAAGATCGTACACCTCGTTGATTACCTCTTCGATCCGGGCGTCGCCGCGGTCGATCTTGTTGATAACCACCACGATGGGCATTTTTCTGGCAAGGGCTTTCTTGACGACGAACCGGGTCTGCGGAAGCGGACCTTCGCTCGCATCAACGAGAAGAATCGCCCCGTCCACCATGTTGAGGCTCCGTTCAACCTCGCCGCCGAAATCCGCATGCCCCGGCGTATCGACGATATTTATCTTGACGTTCTCGTACCAGATGGCGGTATTCTTCGCCATGATGGTTATGCCCCGCTCCCGTTCGAGATCCATGGAGTCCATCACTCGCTCTGCCACTTCCTGGTTCTCCCGGAATGTCCCCGTTTGTTTCAGCATGGCATCCACGAGTGTCGTCTTGCCGTGATCAACGTGGGCAATGATGGCAATATTTCGTATGTTTTGCTTTCGCACGCTTTCTGTTGCTCCTTTCCCTTGGCCCTTTCATCGGCCCTTCCATTGGCTGGCGCATGAATATCCGACTGCCGCGCTTCCCATCCCGGGTTTATACGCCTAACGTTCAGACATGTCCAGCAAAACTCCCCATGGCATGGCAAGCCGCAGGAATCCTTTCCCATCAGATTGCCCGTATGCTGCGACAATGGCGAAAATACCTTTACTCAGGGGAACTCACGTTTTATAATGCGCCGGCGTGTTCGCGGCAATAACACCCCCGGCATGAGGAAAGAATCCGGCAGAATCAAAGAGAAAGCGGAAAACAACAACCGGCTTGGGCGTTCCCTGCGGAAACTGCTGAAGCCTGCGAACGGAAAGAAGACAGATGAAGATTTTCTCCATCAAAGGTCTTTCCCGAAACGTTTTTGCCCTGGGTTCGGTCAGTTTCTTCACCGATATCAGCCGGGAGATGATATACCCCCTGCTCCCCCTGTACCTGAAATCCGTCCTGGGAGCGAGCACTGCCTTTGTCGGCCTGGTGGAAGGCATCGCCGAAAGCACCTCCAGCGTCTTAAGTTTACTCTCCGGTCGGCTCTCCGATAAAATCAGGAAACGAAAAACGCTCATGCTGTGGGGCTATGGCCTGTCCGCTATCACCCGCCCTCTTATCGCCCTGGCTACGGCGGGATGGCACATCCTGGGCGTCCGGTTCGTGGAAAAGGTGGGAAAGGGAATTCGCGTCCCTCCCCGCGATGCCCTTATCGCCGAGTCTTCCGCCCCGGAAAACCGCGGCAGGAACTTCGGCCTTCATCGTTCCCTGGATAACATGGGATCGATCCTGGGACCTCTCTTGGCCTATCTGCTGCTTGTGTACCTGAAGGATGATTACCGCAGTCTTTTCTGGATTTCCTCCATCCCGGCGTTTATCGCCATCGTCATCCTGAACCTCTGGGTCAAGGAAATACCGAGACCCCTTGTCCCTGCCGAGACAACGGCAACCGACCGTCGCTTCAACCTGAAACCGTTCAGCGACAAGTTCAAGATATTCCTCATAGCCACCACCATCTTCGAACTGGCCAATTCCAGTAATGCCTTTCTCCTGCTCAGGGTAAAAGACGTCGGTTTATCGCTGGAGCTCATTCCGATCATCTACCTCTTTTCCAATATCTTCAAGACCCTCAGTTCCCTGCCCGGAGGAATGCTCTCCGACAAACTGGGACGCAGGAACCTGCTGGCAATCGGATGGGCGGCCTATGGACTGAGCTACATCGGATTCGCCTTTATCACCACCGTAAATCAGGCTTGGGCGATCTTCGGCATTTACGGCCTCGTTTCCGGCATGACGGAGGGAATCAAAAAAGCGCTGGTGGCAGACCTGGTTCCAAAAGAAATCCGCGGTTCCGCCTACGGCATTCACAGCTTCGTCACCAGCTTTCCCCAATTGCCGGCCAGCCTGTTGCTGGGAATTCTCTGGCAGAAATACAATGCACTCCTTGCCTTTTCCGTCGGAGGCGGGCTTGCGATCCTTGCCGGAGCGCTTATCGCGATGTTCATCCCGGCAAAGAGCAACGGGGGGTAAACGGGTCTTTGGAAAACGGCCAACGATGATAAACCCTTGCAGTTTACTTCAGGAGAAATTACCTCATGACCAGGAGAAATGATATGACAAAGATCATCGGTATCGTGGGAAGCCCCCGCCATGGGGGCAATACGGAGCTTTTGACAAAGGAAGCGCTGCAGGCGGCATCCGAGGAAGGTGCGGAAACAGAGCTTATTACCCTGGCGGGCAAAGAAATCAAGCCCTGTGACGGATGTCGCCTATGCCGGGAAAAGAAGATCGACTGCCATATCAAGGATGATCTGGGACCAATTTTTTATAAGATTTTGGCGGCGGACGGGCTTATCCTGGCAACGCCGGTGTACGTGGGTTCGGCGACCGCCCAGACCAAGGCCTTTATCGATAGGGTCTGCTTCTGGTCCGGCGCTTTCGGCCGGCCGCTGGAAAACAAGGCCGGCGCGCCGCTGGTAGTCGCCAGGAGGGCCGGACAGAATTTTACCTTCGCCCAGTTGCTCTTCTTCTTTTTCCTCACCGGCATGATCATCCCGGGGACGACCTACTGGAGCATCGCCTTCGGAAAAGAGAAAGGGGAAGTGGCAAATGACGAGGAAGGCCTGAGCACGGCGCGGAACCTGGGGAAGAAGATGGCATGGCTGGCCAACAAGTTAAAGTAACCGGGAGCTGAGCTGCAAGTCCGGCACGGGAAGCGCATCAGCTTTGCAGGGAAAAAGATACGACTTGGTTTTGCCAACTTTCAATAAAGGAGGGACGGAACATGATTCACAGGCTTTTCCGGATAGTAATAGGTTTGACGTTAGGGGGATTCATTCTTTCCGGCGCCGCTGCCCTATCGGCAGGGTTCCCTGAGAAACCGGTGCGGTTTGTTGTCGGTTTTTCTGCAGGGGCCGGTGTTGATCTGGATGCGCGCGGCATCGCACCGTATGTTCAGAAACACCTGGGAGCCCAGGTGATCATCGAGAACGTACCGGGCGCCAACGCGAAAGTGGCGCTCACCAAGGTGTGGAAAAGTAAACCGGACGGTTACTCCGTTATGATCCAAACCACCACGATGTCCATTATCGGTCAATACCTGCTGGAGCCGGAGTATCGAATACCGGATTTTTCTCATATCTATTCCTGGTCCGTTACCAATCAGGTTCTGGTGGTAAACAGCGAAGTCTTCAAGACGTTCGATGATTTTCTCAAAGAGGCAAAAAAACGCACGCTCTCTGCGGGCCTTCCCGGCATCGGCACCGCGTCGCACCTGAGCGGCCTGATGCTGGCGGACGGCTTGGGAATCAAAGTCAACTGGGTGCCCTTCGACGGATCCGGTGACGCCCTCGTTGCCCTTGCCGGAAAGCATATAGACTTCGCCTCCATTGCCACCACCTCGGCGCTTCCCCTGGTTAAGGCCGGAAGAATCATACCGCTCGTTGTCATGGCAAACGAAAAGGATATGGTCTTTCCCAAGGTCCCCCTGGCAAAAGATCTCGGTTTTAACTTCCCCGTTATTCCGATGCTCCGCGGCGCCGATACCCCTCCGAATACGCCGCTGCCCATAATAAAAACCCTGGAGGCGGCATTTGCCAAGGCAATACAGGAACCGGATTATATCTCCTGGGCACAGAAACGGATGATGGAAATCCAGCCGCTGAACCATGTGGAATACGGGAAAGCCATCCTGAAACAACAAAAGGAAGTTGAAAAATACAAGAATATGTTCAAACAAGGGAAATAGCCGGAATTTCATCAGGCAGGAATACGAAAAGGGATTAACCGATCAATTGGTCAGTTACCCCCTTTTGAACAGACGGGGCAAAGCCTTGAAACCGGATAGCGTGCATTCACCAAAAGTGTTCGCTTTATGCGGCGGGAAGGTTAAAACACAAAGATGGTTAATCGTAAGGCGACTGGGAGGGAATTCGTACCAATGAGCGGAATCAATATTCCGTCCCCGTATACCGGTCGGGCATATGGCAGTGGTTGGTAATCGTATAATTTTCTTGCCATATGTCATCATTGAGAATATGATCTTCCACTCTAACTATCCAAGGCTTCGCTTGCATGGGAAATATCCTCATTATAGACGATGACGAAACGTTGTGCGGCATGCTTTCCACTGCCGTGCGGTCCAGGGGATACGATGCCTCCTGCGCCTTCACCATCAGAGACGGTCTCGCCAAGGTATCCGGCGGCACCTTTGACATCGTTCTGCTCGATGTGCGCATGCCCGATGGAGATGGCTTGGACGCGTTGGTTAAGATTCGTCAGGCGCCTTCCCTGCCGGAGGTGATCGTTATGACCGGCGCCGGCGATGCCGATGATGCGGACACTGCCATCAAGAGCGGCGCCTGGGATTATATCGAAAAGCCCTCTTCACTCGACGTCATTATCGCGGTCCTCGACCGCGCCATCCACCACCGGCAGGTGAAAAAAGCAAGAAAACCGGTTATCGCTGATCGGATGGGAATTGTAGGGAACAGCGCTCCCATACGAGCCTGCCTCGATCTGGTCGCCCAGGCGGCTGAGAGTGAGTCAAACGTGTTCATAACGGGCGAGACCGGGACGGGGAAAGAGCTGTTTGCCTGGGCCATACATAAAAACAGCAGGCGAGCCGAGAAAAACTTCGTGGTTGTGGATTGTGCGGCGCTGCATGAAACGCTCTCGGAAAGCGCTCTTTTCGGACATCAGAAAGGGGCCTTTACCGGGGCGGACAAGGCCCATGAAGGTCTCATCAGCCAGGCAGACGGAGGAACGCTCTTTCTTGACGAGGTGGGCGAACTTACCCTTCCCCTGCAGAAAGTTTTTCTCCGGGTTCTCCAGGAACATTCTTTCCGTCCCCTCGGGGCAAAGAAAGAACTGAAGAGTAACTTCAGACTTGTCGTGGCGACCAATCGGGATCTGGATCGGATGGTAAAGGCCGGCTCATTCCGGGAGGATCTGTTTTACCGTTTAAAATCTCTTCCCATCAAGTTGCCGCCGTTACGGGAACGGACCGAGGACATGGAAGGACTGGTCAGGCACCACATCGCCTTGCTGTGCAAACGCTACGGAATGGGTACAAAGGGTCTTGCCGCGGATTTTCTTGAGGCGCTTGCCTACTATGAATGGCCGGGCAACGTGCGGGAGTTATTCAGTACCATAGAAAGGGCGCTTGCCGCGGCGCGGGAAGAGGCGATCCTTTTCGCCCATCATCTGCCCGGGCGCATTCGTATCGGACGCGCCCAGGGCGTTTTACGCAAAGGGAAAGGAAAATCGGCAACGGCAACTCCGGCGGATAAAACGTCTGAGAGCAATCCACCGAATCCCCCCACGCTTAAGGAAGCACGGGCCGCCGCCGCTAATAATGCGGAGGAAGGGTATCTTAAATACCTGATGAGGATTACCAAGGGAGATATAAAAAAGAGCTGTACGATATCGGGCCTGTCGCGTCCCCGCCTCTACTCCCTTTTGAGCAAGTACGGCATTTCCCGCTCAAATTGACGCCAAAACGCATTATAAAGAATTGTCTTCTTAGACAAGACAGTTTCTTGCCCTGCGAGACAATGTCTCATCCGGCAAGACATTGCATTGCCATTCTTCATGCAATTCTGTTTGTTCCCCCAAATTCTCAACGTATCTGAATCTGCTCAGTTTTAACCTCTGCGGCGGCGATAGGGCGTCTTGTTTTTCCTGCTGGCATGTTTCGTGTAACGCTGCAACGGAGAACTTCGATGTCGTTATCGGCGTCAAGCGCGCTGAATAACGCAGGACATGATTATGCGTTCCCAGCGGGGCACAGCATTCAGATTTTAGACAACCAAAAAAAAGTAAGGACAGAGGTGATATGAAGCGAGGCAATATGAAACTGGGGACGAAACTGTACGGAGGGTTTGTCGGTGTTGTGCTGATCTTTTTGTTATTGGTGGGATCAAACATCAACACGATGATTCGCATGGGAAAATTGCAGGATATCGGAGGCGCCGCTGCCAAAGACGCCCTGGTAATCAAAGGGAGCCAGACAGATCTTGAGAAAATCTACGGTATGGTAGGCGATGCGGTCATTAACCGGGATTTCAAGAAGATGAAAGAGAAATTGGTCGGAGCTAAAGAAGATGTCAACCAGGATATTGAGAAGATAAAGAAAATGGTGGAGACGGAGAGGGAAAAGGAGCTGGCAGGAAATATTGCCGACGGCTACGGCAAATATTTTTCCCTGCTGGAGAATGACCTTTGCCCTCAACTGGAAAAGGGTGCCGCTCTGGAAGAAGTGGCCAAGGTTGATGCTCAGGTTGACGCAGTGGTGAGCAGCCTCCACAAGAACATGGATGACTTCGGCAAGTCGATCGAAGGCGAGTCCGAATTAAGGGATAAAGAGTTCGATGAACTTCGTGATTCAAGCATACGTATGGCGATCATATTGGTTCTTGCGGGCGTCGTCTTGGCCGTGCTGTGTGCTGTTTTTATCACCCGGGGTGCCACGGTTTCTCTGAAACAGGTCATTGCCGGTCTGACGGACGGGGCGCAGCAGATAGCGGCGGCGGCGCAGCAGGTGTCGTCGTCGAGCCAGCAACTGGCGGAGGGGACGTCGGAACAGGCATCCTCGCTGGAAGAGACGTCGTCGTCGCTGGAAGAGATGTCGTCCATGACGAAGCAGAATGCCGGTCATGCCACCCAGGCGAGGGCGATGATGGCGGAGGCGAACCAGGTGGTGGAGAAGGTGAACCGGCACATGACGGACATGGCGGCGGCCGTCGGGGAGATCACGCGATCGAGCGAGGAGACGGGCAAGATCATCAAGACGATCGACGAGATCGCGTTCCAGACGAACCTCCTGGCCCTGAACGCGGCGGTGGAGGCGGCCCGCGCCGGCGAGGCGGGTGCGGGGTTTGCGGTGGTGGCCGACGAGGTGCGGAACCTGGCGATGCGGGCGGCTGATGCGGCGAAGAACACGAGCAATTTGATCGAGAACACGATCAAGGCGGTGCACAACGGCAAGCAGTTGACGGAATCCACCCAGGAGGCGTTCCGGGAGAATGCGGAGATATCGCGGAAAGTCGGGCAACTGGTGGACGAGATCGCGCAGGCCTCGGAGGAGCAGTCGCGGGGAATTTCGCAGGTGAACGTGGCAGTCGGGGAGATGGACAAAGTGACGCAGTCTGCCGCGGCGAGCGCGGAGGAATCGGCGGCGGCGGCGGAGCAATTGAACGCCCAGGCGGAGCAGATGAAGGTCTATGTCCATAACCTGGTAAGCGTGGTGAACGGCAGCGCCAACGGCCAGGTGTCCTTTTCATCGTCGCTTGCCGTATGCGCCGACGGCGGATCACATCGTGCGCCCGCGTTCTCCCACAAGTCCCCGGCGGTTCCCGACAGGAAGCAGGCACGTCAGGCGGTCGGCAAGGGGAAGGCCTTCAAGGAGGTAGTCCGTCCGGAAGAGATGATCCCCCTCAGACAAAACGACTTCATGGATTTTTAAGCGATGCCTCTGAGAAATGAAATAAATTTAATTTTTTATGTCCCGGCAGCGAAGGCGGATGCAGGCAAGAGATTGCTGCGGATACTGGAAACAGTGGTTCCCCGGAGGACGATAAAAATCCATAGGACCATCCGGGGGCTCGCCGGAAGGTTCAGGCGGTTCCTGGAGAATTCCCCGATTGCCGTTCTGTTTATATCCGGTCGGGAAGAGATCGAGGAGATTGTGGCGATCCGCGATCTGCTCCTGGGGGTTCCGCTGATTCTTGTTCTGCCCGACAATGAGAAGGAGACGATTGCGCAAGCCCATTCCCTGAGACCACGCTTTCTTGCCTACACGGACAGCGATGTGCGGGAAATCTTAGCGGTATTGAGCAGGATGATCGAGAAAATAAAAAAAGAGGCCGACTATTGATCAGTTATAAATCATTGCTCCACCGCATTCGGTGCTTTTCCGACGCCCGGTATGGAAAATGGGCGAAACAGATTCAGTCGGCCACGCATGCTCTCGGAAACCTGGCGGGGGGGACGGAACATGAATTCCTGGAACTTGGCGGCAAGCTCAATGATTTTTACCGCCGTGCTGATGAAATAGCAAAGATGTCCTCCTCGATAGCCGCAAAAATGTCCGGAGAGGAGATTGAGCATGCCGCGGATAAACTTCACCGGGTATTCGACCGGGTGAAATTGCTGGCCGGCGAAGCCAGGGCCAGTTCAACGAACCTCAAGGCGCTCCTGGAAAAATTCGACGAGATCAGGAACCCTCTTTTTGGCTTTGAGCGGGTTGTGAAGAACCTGAATATTCTCTGCAATTTTCTCAGGATCGAGAATGCGCGCTTCGGCGCCCGCGACACAGGTTTCAGTACCGTGACAGAAGCCGTAAAAAAACTGGCGGTAAGCATCGAATCCAAATCGTTTCAGCTCCTGGAGAGGTCGGATGCCCTGACGGCGCTCATCAGAGAAAATCTGGGAAAGATCGGCGAGTTCGAGGTCAGACAGAAGGGACAGGCCGGCATGATCCTGGAGAACGCCGTCCAGAGCCTTGCGGCTCTTACCGAAAAGAACCGGGCATCGGCGGAGAGTCTTCAGGGCGTGGCGGCCCGGTGGCAGAAAATTTCCCAGGATATAGGCGGGGTGGTAACTTCCATGCAGTTTCACGACATTACGCGCCAGCGCATTGAGCACGTAAAAGATGCCCTGGATGACGCGGGAAAGAATCTGACGGCGCGGCGCAACGGTTCCATGGATTTGCACCTGGCGGCTGCCGATACCTGCGAACTGCAGGTGGCTCAGCTTCGCCATGCCTCGGAAGAATTTGTCGGCGCGGTGGAGTCGATTCGAAAAAACCTCGGGGATATCGCCCAGAATGCCACGGCCATTTCCTGTGAAACCCAGGCTGTGGCGGGAATTACCGACGAAACGGGGAAATCGTTTCTCAGTGAGATGGAAGGGGAACTTTCCACGTTGACGGATGCCGTTTCGGAATACGGCGCGATGAATCGGGAATCGGCGGCGGCGCTGAGCCGGATCTCCGATACGGTGGGCGATATGTCCATGTTCGTGAAAGAAATAGACACGATCGGCATTGAGATGAAAATGATCGCCCTGAACTCCTGCGTTCATGCCGCTCATATCGGCGACGAGGGCGTTGCCCTGGGCGTGCTTGCCAACGCTATTCAGCAGCTTTCCGATGAGACTTCGAGACGAATAAACAATGTGGCGGAAAATCTCAAATCCATCATTACGGTTGCCGGGGAATTGTCGGCCGCCGCCAGAAGCGAGAAGGGGCGGACGGCGGAAGAGCAGATGACGGATGATCTGAAGATTTTGATGGAACCCCTCCATCAACTGGATATGGACGTCGTTTCACTGGCCGGCAGGATTGAGAAGGCGGGAGTGGCTTTGTCGGGGGATATAGAAAGAACGATCGACGGAATCAGCGTGCAGACGAGGATTGCGGAAGGGATCGGCGAGGTGAGCGCGGCAGTGGATGAGGTGGCCGCGGGCCTGCGACCCCTTGTTTCCGCCGGAGGTTTTGCTGTCGGCAAGGGGCAGCGCCTGCAGGAACTGGCCGCCCGGTATACGATGCAGCGAGAACGGGAGATCCACAGTTCTGTTGCCGTTGCAGAACGTGTCGTCGCCGCCGCGTCGCTTCCGGCCGCTGACGGCGATCAGAAAAAAGCTCACAAGGACGAGAATGCCGCGGAAACGGGGTTGGGAGATAATGTGGAACTGTTTTGATTTCCTCACAACGTGTTTCCGGTCATTGCGAGGCGCCTATGCGCCGCGGCAATCTTATGAGTTTGCCTCGTCGGCCTTAGGCTTCCTCGCAATGACAAATAGGACGTTGTGCAAAAGGATCGAATAACATTTTTCTGAAGAATCGAAGCCTCTCCGCAGCGTGCGGGAGAGATTCGATCCTGTTTAGGGATTATTCCAGGGGGAACGGTATGAGCAAGGTTATTATGACAGTGGACGATTCGGCGAGTGTTCGACAGATGGTCAGCTTTACCCTGAAGGGAGCGGGATATGAGGTGCTGGAGGCGGTGGACGGCAAGGATGCCCTTTCCAAACTGGGCGGCAGCGGGCTGCACATGGTGCTCACCGATCTGAACATGCCCAATATGGACGGCATCGAGTTGATCAAGACCTTGCGGAGTGATCCCGCCTACAAATTCATTCCCATCGTCATGCTGACCACGGAATCACAGGCGGAGAAGAAACAGGAGGGAAAAACCGTGGGGGCGACCGGCTGGATCGTAAAACCGTTCAATCCGGAGCAGCTTCTGGCGGTGTTGAAAAAGGTGCTGGGATGAGAAATGCCGGACGACATGGTGGTGGGCGCCGGCAACGTGCGGATGCATCGGCAGGCGCCGCTATCGTGTAGTCATTGCGATTGAATGAAAGGGGGCGAACGGAAATATATGGGAAAGAAGGAAAATACATCTACACAGGAAATCGAGACTGTCCATCAGTCGGGAAAAGAGAATTTTCTCAAACTGCAAGGCGCTCTCACGATCTATCAGGCAGAGGAACTGAAGGGAAGGTTTGTCGAGACGGTGGGGAAAACAGACAAGGTGATTATTGACGTGGGCGACGTTACGGAAATTGATCTTCCCTGTCTCCAGCTCTTTTGTTCGGCGCACCGGACATCGCTTGGTCTCGGCAAATCATTCAGGATAGCGGGGAACCGATCTCCGGTCTTGCGTGAATTCCTTCACAACGCAGGATACGATCATCATGCCGGTTGCGCATCACAGGCGAACAATCAATGTCCCTGGAAGGGAGGGGAAAATGAGTAAACGCATGACGACCGACGATGACTCGACAGGAGAAGGGCAAGTGGCGCGTCGTGCCCGACCCGCGACAATGGAGATCAGCGAGCACACGAAATTATTGTGTGCCGGAAAAAAGCAGGAAATTATTTCTTGCTTACTAAAACGCAACCAGCTTTTTGCAGGAATGAAAAAGGTGCTCGGATGAACGACATACATGGAGAAGTATACAAAGAGGAAGCCCGCGAGTTGTTGTCGGAACTTGAAACATCTCTTCTCGAACTCGAAGAGCGGCCTGATGATCAGGAGCTTGTCGGAAGGGTGTTCCGCGCCATGCACACGATAAAAGGCTCCGGAGCCATGTTCGGCTTCGATGAGATTGCAGCCTTCACCCACGAGGTCGAGACCGTCTACGACAAAGTGAGAAAAGGTGAAATGCCGATTACCAAGACGCTTATCGGCCGCACCCTCCAGGCAAAGGATATTATTAAATTCATGCTGGATGGAAGCCCTGCGGGCGAGGATATTGAGGGGCCGGACGCTGCGGAGATCATGGATGCCTTTAAGCGGTTGGCTGCGGACGGCGGGGGTATCATACTCCCTCCGCCATCCCCTGCGGCTTCCCCATCTGGTGGAGATTCTTCGCCATCTCCTGCGATAACCTATAGAGTACGTTTCACGCCTGACCGGGAGATATTCCTTGCCGGCACTAACCTGATAATCCTCCTTAATGAACTTCACGCGCTCGGCGAGTGCACGATCGTTGCGCATCGTGAGGTGATTCCTCTCCTTGCCGAGCTGAATCCGGAACATTGCTATACCTTCTGGGACGTACTCCTGACCACTAACCGGGACATCAATGCCATTAAGGATGTCTTTATCTTTGTTGAGGACCAATGCAGGCTGGAGGTCAGCGTTATTGACAGACCACTGGAGGCAGATGGAGGGGAAGGCTATAAAAAGCTGGGAGAGATACTCGTCGAGAAGGGAGACGTGAACAATGATGCGCTGCAGAAGATATTGTCAGAGAAGAAATTCATCGGCGAGACGCTTATCGAGCGGGGATTGACGACACCCGATAAAGTCGCCGCGGCATTGGCGGAGCAGGAGCACGTCCGCAGCGTGCGGGAAAAAATGCGACCGAAGGACGAAACGGCGGCAAGTATCCGGGTGACCGCCGACAAGCTGGATGTGCTCGTAAATCTGGTGGGAGAGCTGGTGACGGTCCAGGCGCGGCTCAGTCAGACGGCATCCATTTTACAAACCAACGAGATTCTGTCCATTGCCGAGGAAGTGGAGCGGCTGACCGGCGAATTGCGGGATAATACCCTCAATATCAGGATGCTTCCCATAGGCACCACCTTCGGCCGCTTCAAAAGACTGGTGCATGATCTGTCCCGGGAACTGGGCAAGGAGATCGAGTTGACCACCGCAGGTGAAGAGACGGAACTTGATAAGACCGTCATAGAAAAACTCAATGACCCCCTGGTGCACCTGATCAGAAACTGCATCGACCACGGCATCGAGTCTCCCGAAGCCAGGGTATCACGGAACAAGTCGAGGACCGGCACGATCCACCTCTCGGCTTCGCATTCGGGCGCGCACGTGATGTTGCAGATACGCGACGACGGGAAGGGGCTTGACAAAGAGTTCCTGCTCGCCAAGGCAGTGGAAAAGGGCTTTGTCGGCAGCCATGCCGACCTGACGGAGAAGGAGATATTCAACCTCATCTTCCTGCCCGGGTTCTCGACGGCAAAAACGGTCACGAATGTGTCGGGACGGGGCGTAGGGATGGACGTGGTGAAGCGGGCGATGGATGCGCTCCGAGGAACGATTGAAATCAGCAGCGTAAAAGACATCGGCGCCACCATCACGATCAAGTTGCCCCTTACCCTGGCGATTATCGACGGCCTTCTGGTGAAAATCGGAGAGGATCATTTCATTCTTCCTCTTTCCGTCGTGGATGAGTGCGTGGAACTGACCCGGCAGGACGTGGCCGACGCCCACGGCCAGGACCTTGCCAAGGTCCGGGGAGAACTCGTCCCCTATATCCCTTTGCGGCAGCGCTTCGGGATCGGCGGGACGCCGCCGGCGATCCAGCAGATTGTGGCGACCAGAGTTGACGGCAGCCGCATCGGCCTGGTGGTCGATCAGGTGGTCGGCGAACATCAGACGGTGCTTAAACCCCTGGGCAGGATGTACCGGGGCGTGGACGAGGTCTCCGGCGCGACGATCCTGGGCGACGGGAAAGTCGCCCTCATCATCGATATTCCGAAGCTAATCCAGAAGGCGGAGAAGGATAAATCAGTCGTGAAGAGTAAATACCGCTCGTCAACCTCCCCGCAGCCGGCAGCGGAGCGGGCGGGTGCTTAACGGGGATTCCGGTGGTTGCCGGAGTAATAATGTAAGAATCTCATGGTGATTCAGTAGGGAACGGTTTGAAACCGTTCCCTACAAAGAATGTCCGAGTTATTCATGCTTGGTTCAATCTGAAAGATTGAACCGGTCCGAAGCTGATTCGGAAACGGAGACCAGAGGATAATAGTTGCACAACAACTATTATCGCGGCGGTGGGGTCTGAGTATACGATCCCGGGAATAATCTGTGTCAGGTTTTAGATGTAAAAATTTTTCTGAGCAATAATAGGGAGGAAGAAGTATGAAGCTGGCAGATTTGAAAATCGGGACGAAGATGTATGCGGGGTTTTTTATTATTGTGCTCATATTTGTGTTATCGGCGGGTTACCTGATTATCACTATGAGCAAACTCGGCAAACTGCAGGATGAGGGGCACGTCCGCGCCAAGGACGCCCTGCATATCGCGGAGAGCGAAATGAATCTGCAGGAAATCTACGGTATGATCGCAGATGCCATAATCAACCGGGATTTTAAGAAGAGCAAAGCAGAATTGACGGATGACAGGAAGAGTATCCTTGCGGATGTCGATGAGATAAAGAAGATCGCCGACACCGATCGCGAGAAGGAGTTGGCCGGTAAGATTGCGGAAGGTTATACGAAATACTTTGCGTTGATCGAGAAGGAGCTCTTTCCCCTTCTGGAAAAAAACACGAGTATGGATCAAGTTGCCAAGTTAGACGCCATGATAGACACCATCCGTACAGACATAGCCAAAGAATTAGGAGAGTTTGGTAAGGCGATCAAAAAAGATAGCGACGATGCGGATAAACACTTTGATAACGTTCGCATGGCAGCGGTCACGACAGCAGTGATCCTGAGTATTCTGGGAATCGTCATGGCGTTTCTGGTTGCTCTTTTCATCACCCGCAGCATCACCAAGCCGGTCGAGAAACTGGTGGCGGCTGCCGATAAGCTTGCCGTCGGCGACATGGAGGTGGAGATAGATGAGCAGAGCAAGGATGAAATGGGGATGCTTTCCCGCTCCTTCAGGAATATGACGGACAACATTCATACGTTGACGCTGGGCATGGAAAAAATCGCCCAGGGTGATTTGACCACGGAATTCCGGATGCGCTCGGAGAAAGACGTCCTCGTACAAAGTATGATCAACATGGTGAATAATATAAAGGTTTTGACGGTCTGCCTGGAAAAGGTTTCACGGGGTGATTTGACCGTGGAAATCCAGATGCGCTCGGAGAAAGACGTTCTTGTGCAGAGCATGATCAATATGGTGGCGAAACTCAGGCAGATTGTAGCGGATGTAAAGGCCGGGGCCGACAATGTGTCCTCGGGGAGCCAGGAGTTGAGCTCAACGGCTGAGCAGATGTCCCAGGGGGCGACGGAGCAGGCGGCGGCGGCGGAAGAGGCGTCCTCCTCCATGGAGGAGATGTCGTCGAACATCCGGCAGAACGCCGACAACGCCCAGCAGACGGAGAAGATCGCCCTGAAGGCGGCGACGGACGCGAGGGAAGGCGGCCAGGCGGTGTCGGAGACGGTGCATGCGATGAAGGAAATCGCGGGCAAGATCACGATCATCGAGGAGATCGCGCGCCAGACGAATCTGCTGGCCTTGAATGCGGCGATCGAGGCGGCGCGTGCCGGGGAACATGGGAAGGGTTTTGCCGTAGTGGCATCGGAGGTGCGGAAGCTTGCGGAACGGAGCCAGACGGCGGCGGCGGAGATCAGCA
>CAZTLA010000024.1:0-26240 GCA_964614365.1 uncultured Syntrophales bacterium
CACACCCGCTTGATTACGCGACCTTGCCCGGCCGCACGCAAGATTGAACCTGCCCGGAGCGAAGCTCCGCGCCGGGCATGCAGGTGCGCTCCCGGTTACAAGCCGAGGATTCTGCGTGCATTGCCGGAAAAGATCCGTTCGCGCTCCGCCGGGGATATCTGCATCTGTGCCACGGCCTTGATCGTGTCCCGTATATAGAGGTCTCCGCCCTCCGCGTCATAGGGCATGTCCGTGGCGAAGAGCAGATGGTCCGCCCCGAAAAAGGCGTACCCGCACATCAGGCTGGGCAGGGAGCCGTAGAGTGCCGTATCGGCATAGAACATGCGGAAATACTCTATGGGCGGCTTGCTCAGGGAGTGGGTGAACTTGGCGCCCAGACTCCGCTTGGCGTAATCCTGCCCGCCCGCCATCCGGTCGGCAAAATAGGGGACCATGCCGCCGCAGTGGTGCGTGATGAACTTGAGATTGGGCCAGCGCTCCAGGACGCCGCTGAAGACGAGCCTCGTCATGGCTGCCGTCGTTTCATAGGGCCAGCCGAACATGCTGAATATCCAGTATTTCGAACGGCTCTCAGTTTTGTAGTCCGGGGAGTCGATATCCCGCTTCGGGTGAATCCAGATGGGCAGATCGTAGCCCGTCATTTTTTCGTACAGGGGCAGGAAGTCGGGATGGTCGAGCGGTTTATCGTTTATCGGACTGTAAATCTGCACGCCCTTAAGATGAAGCTCCGTTATGGCCCGATCCGCCTCCGCCAGGGCGGCCTCCATGTTGTTCATGGGCAGGCAGGCGGCGGCGGCCAGAAAACGGTCCGGATATTTCGCGACCAGCTCCGCCAGGTCGTCATTGGCGATTTTTGCCAGGGTAACGGCATCCCCAGGGCTGAAGACATCTTCCAGGGGCGGCGAGGCGATCGTCAGCACCTGGGTGAGTCCTTCGTATCGGTCCATGACGCGAAAGCGCGCCTCCAGATCCCAGAGCGTCGGGGTCGCCTCATCCACATCCCGCAGATAAAAATTCTTTCCGGCTTTCTTGTCGAATCGCTCCTTGTACCGTTTGGGCAGGATGTGGGGGTAAATATCAATTTTCACTGCATGGTCCTCCGCATATTTTGTAGAATGCTCCGATCATGAAGCAAACTGCCTCACGGGCCGTCCACGGAACGTTTCCCGGGAATTGCCGGAAATGTTCCGATCAGCCCGCAAGTGCCCGGATTGTAAACTCGAACATAGTCCCTGTCAATCATGAACGAGGGCATTAACGAGAGCACTAAATTCTTTACAAATGCATCTCTTTGATGTTTAAATAGTATGCGGGTAATCGGAGTAAATTCCCAGTAACTATCAGACAGCCGGGAGTAAAAAATGAACTACATAAAGATCAGGTTCGGGGAAGAGATGGCGGACATCGATGCCCAATTCCAGAAAACGGTTGATGAGATGTTCCGGATGATCAACCCACGCTTTGTGAATCACCACCATGTCTGGCGGCCCCAGATAGACGTCTACGAGGGCAGCAATGAAATCATCGTCCTGGCAGAAATGTCCGGTGTGAAGAACGAGGATATCGACATCGTCCTCAGCCGGACAACCATCAAAATCTCCGGCATAAGAAAAAAACCGCCTCTCGACGGGCCGACGCGTTACCGGCTTGCCGAGATCCCCTATGGTCATTTCGAGAGGAGCTTTTCTCTTCCCGCTCCCATTGACACGGAAAGGGTCACGGCTACCTGTACCGACGGCCTGCTGCAGGTTCGCATGGTCAGGGCCTCGCAGGACAACAGATTGCATAAAATATTCGTAAAAAACAGCTAATCGCTGCCGATTGATTTTGATTCTCTGCTTACGATCGGAGGTTGCCATGACCGTAGGAAATGCCCCGCAAATACAGGAAAATATCAAGATACCTGAAGTCCTGCCTATACTGCCCCTGTTTAATATCGTGGTGTTCCCCAAAATGATACTCCCCCTGGAAGTGGGAGAAGAATCGTCACTTGCCCTTGTCGACGAGGCGATGGCAAAAGACCGTCAATTGGGAATCGCCATGCTGAAGGGCGAGGCAAAGGGCATGGAAGCCAAATGCCCGCCTGATGATTACCATGACGTCGGCACCAGCGTTGTCGTTCTGCGGATGGCCAAAACCGAGGGAAACAAAACGCAACTCCTCGTCCAGGGCGTTCAGCGAATTAAAATCCTGGAGCCGATCCTCGGCAAGGCCTATATCCAGGCCCACGTGAACCCCCTTCACGACCGGGAGATCAAGGACATCGAGATAGAAGCGCTCATGGCGAACCTTGCGGGGCTTTTCGACAGGATCGTCAAGCTCTCGCCCTTTTTGCCCCAGGAATTCGGTTCCATGGCAAAGACCATCAACGAGGCCGGAGTGCTTGCCGATCTGATCGCGTCCATTATTAATGCCACCGGCGATGAAAAACAGCATATCCTCGAAATGCTTGACGTAAAGGAACGCCTGAAGGAGGTTACGCGTCTTGTGAACCACCAGGTGGAAATCCTCGAACTGGGAAACAAGATCCAGTCGCAGATAAAAACGGACATGGACAAAGGTCAGCGCGAGTACTACCTGAGACAACAGCTCAAGGCCATCAGGGAGGAATTGGGAGAAGGCGAAGAATCGAAAGTGGAGCTTGATGAGCTGCGGGCCAAGATAGAAAAAAAGAATCTGCCTGAGGAAGCAAAGAAAGAGGCAACTCGTGAGCTTGATCGCCTCTCCCGCATGCATCCCTCTTCGGCTGAATACACGGTCAGTTCGACCTATCTTGACTGGATGACCTCCCTGCCCTGGCAGGAAAGCACGCCGGACAACAAGGATATCAAGAAGGCAAAGACGGTGCTCGACGACGATCATTTCGGGCTTGCAAAGCCAAAGAAGCGCATCATCGAGTATCTCGCCGTGCGGAAGCTGAAAGAGGATATGAAGGGCCCTATTCTTTGCCTTGTGGGCCCGCCGGGAACCGGCAAGACCTCTCTCGGCAACTCCATGGCCCGCGCCCTGGGACGCAAGTTCATCCGCATTTCCCTGGGCGGCGTGCACGACGAAGCGGAGATTCGCGGCCACCGCCGGACGTATGTGGGCGCCCTTCCCGGACGTATCATCCAGGGAATACGGCGAGCGGAATCGAATAACCCGATCTTCATGCTCGACGAGATAGACAAGGTGGGGAGCGACTTCCGCGGCGATCCATCATCCGCCCTCCTGGAGGTGCTGGACCCGGAGCAGAATTATTCCTTTCGGGATAATTACCTCGACGTGCCCTTCGACCTGTCGCACGTTATCTTCATCACGACGGCAAACATCCTCGATACCATCCCCCCCGCCCTGCGGGACCGGCTGGAGATCATCGAACTCAGGGGCTATACCCAGGAGGAGAAGCTTGAAATTTCACAACGGTACCTGATTCCCCGGCAAACGGCGACGAACGGTCTCACCTCGAAGCAGATCAGGTTCACCAAGCCGGCAATTAATCTCATTATCTCCGGTTATACGCGGGAGGCGGGGGTCAGGAACCTGGAACGGGAAATAAGCTCCGTCTGCCGCGGCGTTGCCAGCGCCGTGGCCGGTGGAAAAAAAGGACCCATCTCCATCACCGACAAAGTTGTGCCGAAATATCTGGGAGCGGCGCGCTCAACCACCGAAGCCCTTTCCCGCAAGAACAAGCCGGGCGTGGCCATCGGCATGGCGTGGACCCCCGTGGGAGGCGAGATTCTCTTTGTGGAGGCTACGGCCATGAGGGGCAAACAGCGGCTCACGCTGACGGGGCAGCTTGGCGACGTCATGAAGGAATCGGCAACGGCGGCATTGAGTTTCATCCGCAGCAACGCCAAAGCGCTCGGCATTGCGAACGATTTTTTTGAGGATGCGGACATCCACATCCATGTTCCCGCAGGTGCGACGCAGAAGGACGGGCCTTCAGCCGGGGTTACGATGCTCACCGCCCTGACCTCCCTTTTTTGCAACAGGAAGGTCAAGCGGGCTCTGTCCATGACGGGTGAAATCACCCTGCGCGGACTGGTGCTCCCCGTGGGCGGCATTAAAGAAAAGGTCATTGCCGCCCACCGCGCCGGTGTGAAGGAGATTATTCTGCCCAAGGGAAACAAGGTGGACATGGAAGACGTGCCGGCAAAAATCAAAAAAGAAATCCGGTTCCACTTTGTTGATGATATGCTTGAGGTTCTCAAGATAGCCATTGAACATTAAAGGATTTTTTTGAAATAGATGCGGGAGGGACAATCGCAAACTTAAATTGGAACGGACTATGAAAACCGCTAAAATCACCGGAAGCAATCAGGAGTTCATCGTCGGCAAGATCCTCTGCATCGGCAGGAACTATGTGGACCATATCAAGGAATTGGGGAATGAAACGCCGGATGCGCCGATCATCTTTATCAAGCCGGCCACGGCGGTCATCGGCGACGGAGAGTATATCGTCATTCCGGCTATTTCTCACGACTGCCACTACGAGGCGGAACTGGCTCTCTTGATCGGCACTGCCGGCAAGGGCATCGCCGCCTCGGAAGCGCTCACGCACATTGCGGGCTACGGCGTTGCCCTTGACCTCACGCTGAGGGATGTCCAGTCGACCTTGAAGAAAAAGGGATTGCCCTGGGAAATCGCCAAGGGATTCGACACTGCCTGTCCCCTTTCCTCTTTCACTGCCGCCGCCGCAGTAAAGGACCCGCATGACCTGCAGATCAGGCTCTCGGTCAACGGCTGCATCCGCCAGGACGGCAACACCTCCTGCATGATCCGTCGTATCCCCGAGCTGATCAGCCATATGTCGGCAATTTTCACCCTGGAGGCGGGCGACATCATCCTGACTGGCACCCCCGCAGGCGTCGGCCCCATTCAATCCGGCGACCGGCTGCACACGGAAATCCCCGGTATAGCGTCTCTACGGGTACGGGTCCGGTAAGGACGAGGACAGGAGGCGCGCCATGGGCGTGCCTGCCTCTCACTAGGATTTTCCTTGACAAAAACAGACCGCACTGTTAGGAAAGCGCCGTGGGTAGCCTCTTTAGAGAAGGGGCGCTAAGGGAAGACGGTGCGAGTCCGTCGCGGTCCCGCCGCTGTAACCGGGGACGAAAGCCGCATGCTGTCACTGTCTTTGAGTGTGCTCATGATGGGAAGACGCGGCAAGTAGAACGATCCGGGAGCCAGAAAACCTGCCCGTACATGCGATTGTTTGCCGACCACCGCGGAAAGGGCGGCAACAGCATATGAGAAGAGGATGGAATACGGCATCCCCCGCCTGTCATGCAGCAGGTCGGGGGATTTCTGTTTTGGGGGCAGTTGCAATGGCCGCAAAAATCGTATTGATACGGCATGGCGATACGGGTCAACAGTTCCGGGAACGGTTTATCGGCAGCACGGACGTTTCCCTCTCGCCCGATGGGCGGCGGCAGTCCTCGCTGCTGAGAGAGCCGCTGCGCAAAGCGGCGGTCATACGGTATATCATGAGCCCCGCCCTGCGCACCCGCGAAACCGCCCGGGAGGCGCTGGCTGGGAAGGCAATCGTGCCCGAACTCGATCCGGATCTGCGCGAAATTAATTTCGGCGCCTGGGAAGGAAAGACCTTCTACGAAATCCAGGCCGCCGATCCGGAGGCGGTGAACCGCTGGGCAGCGTATGAACCGGACTTCTCCTTCCCCGCCGGAGAGTCGATCGCCGCTTTCATGAAACGGGTGGGCACGGCGGGCGTGAGAATCGCCGTTGATCCTGCGGACACCGTGGCCGTCTTCACCCATGCCGGGGTGATCCGGGCGCTGATCTGTCATTACCTGGCTCTGGAGAGCAAAAACTCTCTCTATTTCGACGTAAAACCCGCCTCGCTCACCACCATCCTGGTGGACAACGGCAATGGCAGGGGCGTACTGGCGGGATTGAACGACCGGTGTCATTTGGAGGACGCGCGGGAGTGAGTAAAAAAATGATACTCGTCACCGGCGGCAGTCGGAGCGGCAAGAGCCTTCATGCGCAGCAGACGGCGGAGCAGTATCCCGCCCCCCGCTTTTTTATCGCCACCTGCCGGGTATGCGATCAGGAGATGGAGGATCGGGTAAGGAAGCATCGGGAAGCGAGAAGGTTGTCCGACTGGCGCACTATTGAGGAACCGCTTAATCTTGCGGATGCCTTGACTGACGCAGGGGGGAGCAGCGTCATCCTCGTTGACTGTCTGACCCTGTGGATCAACAATCTCCTGTACGAAACCGAAAGTCGAGGCGAACAACCAACAGTGGAAAAAATCGCTGAGGAATGCCGGCGCGTCCTTGCCGTCTGCCGTCCCTTGAGTGCTACCGTAATGTTCGTCACCGGCGAGGTCGGTATGGGCATCGTCCCCGATAATCCGCTGGCGCGCCTCTACCGCGATTGCGTGGGAACCTGCAATCAGATACTGGCCGCCGCCGCCGATACAGTAATATTAGTAAACTGTGGAATACCCTTAGTTCTGAAAGGATGAACCATGAAGCTGCTCGAAGAAACGATCGCCGAAATTGTCCCCCGGGACGAAGAGACGCGGGCAAGGGCGAAGCAACGCCTGGAACAACTTACCATGCCCCACTGGGCGCTGGGACGACTGATGGACCTGGCCCTCGATCTGGCCGGCATCACCCGTTCGCTCCAACCGCAAATAAAAAGGAAAATGATCGTCGTCATGGCGGCAGATCACGGCGTCGTTGCGGAAGGCGTGAGCCTGTTCCCCCAGGTAGTGACCATGCAGATGGTTCACAACTTTATAAACGAAGGCGCCGGCATAAACGCGCTCGCGCGCCAAGCCAAGGCCGACGTGGTGGTGGTGGACATGGGCGTCGCTGCGGATTTGAGTGAACTTACCCGTGCAGGCAAAATATTCTCCATGCCCGTTGCCCCCGGAACGCGTAACATGGCCGCGGGACCTGCAATGACGGGGGTCCAGGCGATTCGTTCTCTGGAAGCGGGCATCCAGATGGCACGGGAACTGACTTTCGTCACCGACGTGTTCGGCACGGGGGATATGGGCATCGGCAACACAACGCCCAGCAGCGCCATCGTGGCGATTTTCAGCGGCTTGCCCGCGGCTGAAGTTACGGGTGCGGGCACCGGCATCGATTCAGAACAGATGAAACACAAGGTGGCGATCATTGAGAAAGCACTCACGGTGAACAAGCCGAACAAACATGACGCGCTGGACGTGCTGGCCAAAGTGGGAGGATTTGAGATCGGCGGCATCGCCGGCCTCATCCTGGGAGCTGCGGCCCTGAAGAAACCCGTTGTGGTGGACGGCTTTATCTCCACCGCCGGGGCATTGATCGCGCAAGCCATTGCACCCGCTTCCGCCGATTATATGATAGCCGCCCACCGCAGCAGGGAAAAAGGTCACATTGCGGCGCTGGAAATCCTCGGGAAACAACCCCTCATCGACCTCGACCTTCGTCTTGGCGAAGGCACGGGGGCTGCGCTGGCCATGAATTTTGTGGAGGCCGCCGTCCGCATTCTCACGGAGGTTGCTACCTTCGAGGAAGCTCTGGTATCGGAGGCCCTCTCGTGAGACCTTTTCTTGCGGCGCTTCAATTTTTGACGATATGCCCGGTCCCGGAACGGTTTCGTGCAGGCAAGGCAGAACTTGAGAAAGCCCTTTCCGGCTTCCCCCTCGTCGGTCTGATCATCGGCAGCCTGCTCTCTCTGTTGGATGCGGGACTGCGCCACCTATTCCCCCTGCTGCTCGCTTCCGTCATTCTTGTGATCGTTCTGATGCTCACCTCCGGCGCCCTGCACTGCGACGGCCTTGCCGATACGGCGGATGGATTCTTCAGTTCCCAGCCGCGGGAGAGGATACTGGAAATCATGAAGGACAGCCGCACGGGCCCCATGGGAGTTATGGCCATCATTTCCGTTCTCATGCTGAAAGTCGCCGCCCTGACCGCAGTTCCCGCTCCAGCCCGGTGGTGGGCGCTGCTCCTTACGCCGCTTGCCGCCTACAGCGCCATTATCCTGAACGTCGTGCTTCTCCCCTACGCCCGTCCCGAAGGCGGTCTGGGCGGTATATTCGGCAAACACCACTCAATCCGGCATGCCGTCGGCGCTGCGCTCATCGTCTTCGTCGTGGGGTGGCTGGCAGGCGGAACGCCGGGCCTTATTGCGGGAGCAGGCGCCCTCGTCGCCGGTCTGCTTTTTGCTGCCTATTCGTACCGTAAAATCGGCGGGTACACGGGCGATACCCTCGGCGCGGTGCATGAACTATCGGGAATAATACCCGCGCTTATCGCCGCTGCATGGAGCGGCGCAGGAGGGTCGGTATGAACAGGCTGCACGGTGGAAACGTGGAAAGTCTGGCGAGACAGAGCGGCAAGGCCGTGGAGGAGATTCTGGATTTTTCCGCCAATATCAACCCTCTCGGCCCTCCCCAGTGGCTGCCCGTGCTTATCCGGTCGCTCATCGACTCGCTCGTCCACTACCCCGATCCCCACTGTACCTCCCTGATACAGGCAGCCGCGGAAACCCTCGGCATACCCGAGGAAGAGATTGTAGCCGGCAACGGTTCGAGTGAATTGCTCTACGTCCTGCCCCGTTTGCTGAAGGGTTCGCTCAAAGCAAAACGCGCGCTCATACCCGTTCCGGCTTATGGCGACTATGCCGTCGCCGCTCACCAGGCAGGACTGCGGGTGGTGACAATGCCGCTTCGGGAACAAGACGATTTCGTCCTCGACCTGGCGGGACTGGAAGCCCGCATGAAAGACGACGATGCGATATTCATGGGACAGCCATCCAATCCCACGGGCTATCTCTGCGATCCCGGGGAGCTGCGGGCGCTGGCCGCGAGGCATCCGGGAACGACATTCGTCATCGACGAGGCCTTCGCGGATTTCATCGACGGATTGGATTGCCTGACCTTCCGGCGACTTCCGAACATGCTCATCCTCCGTTCCCTCACGAAGTTCTATGCCATTCCCGGCCTGAGACTCGGCTACGCCGTCGCCGAACGGGAAATCGCCGGCGCTTTGCGCGAACTGATCCCCACGTGGTCGGTAAATACCTTGGCACAGGCCATCGGTGAAAAGGCCCTGCGAGACAAGAAGTATGCGGAGCACACCCGAAACACCGTCCGCTCCCTTCGGGAAGGCCTCTCCGACGGCTTGTCGAAGATATCCGGTGTCACCGTATACCCCGGAAGGGCGAATTACCTTCTTCTCCGCATTCATAGACAAAGTGACGGGCCAAGAAATAGACGCGCAGGCCGGGACAACCCGGACGCCCGCGAAATCGCTCGTCTGCTTCTTGCCGAGGGAATCGCTGTCAGGGTGTGCGACACCATGGACGGACTGGACGGGAGATTTTTCCGTGTGGCCGTAAGGACGGAGCAGGAGAATGCCCGCTTATTGAGTGCGCTCGAAAACACTCTTCACCGTACGGGATCGCGTCCGGCAGCCGTTTCGGTCGGGAAAACGGTCGGCGTGATCGTTCCCTTCAGAAACCCGCGCCCCAAACCGGCAGTGATGTTCCAGGGAACCTGCTCCCATGCGGGCAAGAGCGTGCTTGCGGCAGCTCTGTGCCGCATACTGCTGCAGGACGGCTACCGGGTGGCCCCGTTCAAGGCCCAAAACATGTCGCTTAACTCCTCCGTAACGCCTGACGGCGGGGAAATCGGCCGCGCCCAAGCCGTCCAGGCCCAGGCATGCCGGATAGAACCCGATGTCCGCATGAACCCCCTGCTCCTGAAGCCTTCCACCGACACGGGATCACAAGTAATCCTGCTGGGGAAACCCATCGCCAACATGGATTTCACCGAATACACCCGCCATCACGAGCAGTATCTGCAGGAAACCAGGAATGCCTACGATTCATTGTCGCGGGAATACGACGTCATGGTCCTTGAAGGCGCCGGCAGCCCGGCGGAGGTGAATCTGCTGCGCCACGACATCGCCAACATGAAAACGGCGCACCATGCAAACGCGCCCGTCCTGCTCGTGGGCAACATCGACCGAGGCGGCGTTTATGCCTCCTTCGTGGGAACACTGGAGGTGCTTCCCCCAACCGAACGCGCCCTCATCGCCGGGTTCATCGTGAACCGCTTTCGCGGCACGGCGTCCCTGCTCGATGACGCCCATGAATACCTGGCACGGCGCACGGGCCGCCCTGTTCTGGGCGTTGTGCCCGAGCTTTTCGATCTCGGTCTCCCCGAAGAGGACTCCGTCGGCTTCCGGCAGAGGCCCGGCAAGGATGTTGCGCATGACGGCGACCGCGTGCAAATCGCCGTCGTCGATTTCTCGCATATATCCAACTTTACCGACCTTGATCCTCTCCGGATCGAGCCGGACGTGCATCTGAAGATCGTCCGCTCGCCGCGGGAACTCGGCGCGCCCGATGCCGTCATACTGCCGGGAAGCAAGAACGTTGCTGCCGATCTTCATTTTCTCAAGTCAAGCGGCATCGGGGAGAAGCTGCTCGCGCTTGCAGCGACCAGACGGACGGAGATCGTCGGCCTTTGCGGCGGTTTCCAGATGCTGGGCGGGAGGATCGCCGACCCGCACGGCATTGAGTCCACGGAAATGGCGGCAGAGGGGCTCGGATTGCTGCCCATTTCCACGGTCCTTGCTCCCGAGAAGCTGCTGGCGCGGACGTCTGCAATTCATCTCCCGTCGGGACTTGCCGTCAGGGGGTACGAAATTCACCACGGACGCACGGGGGGCATGGAACGTCTGCCGCTCATGAAAACGCCCCACGAAGATTCCGGCAGCGGGCTCGTGGGGGCCGGAACGGAGGACGGGATGGTGTGGGGGACTTACCTCCACGGCGTCTTCGATGCCGACGAGTTCCGCCGCTGGTTTATAGACCGCCTGCGTCTCCGGCGCGGCCTTGCAGCGCACGGAACGGTTTTAGTCGCCTACGATCTGGAACCCGCCTTTGAACGACTGGCACAGGCAGTGCGCGATAGCGTCGACATCGACCGCATCTATCACACCATGGGGCTTCGATGAGATTGGAGTACCAGGCATTGATCGCTCTGGGATTGGATATGGCGCTTGGCGATCCGCGGTGGATGCCTCATCCCGTGAGGCTTATCGGACACTTTGCGCTCGCCCTCGAAGGTCCGCTGCGACGGACCATTAAAAATGATCGCCTGGCCGGGCTTATGGCAGTCCTCCTCGTGACCGGGATCACGGTCTCGCTGACCTGGGCGGGCATTCAGGCCGCAGGATTGATCCACCCATTCGGGCCCGATGCGATATCCATCGTGTTCCTATACTGGTCTTTTGCCGCTCGCGATTTGAGAGATCATGCGGCTGCCGTTTACCGGGCGCTTCGGGAGCCCGATCTCCCCGCTGCGCGACGGCTCGTCGCCATGATGGTGGGCCGTGATGCGGAGACCCTCGATGAGACCGGCGTTGCCCGTGCGGTCGTGGAAAGCGTGGCGGAGAACACGGTGGACGGCGTCATAGCGCCGCTCCTGTTCGCACTCGCCGGCGGCCCCGCAGGCGCGATGCTCTACAAGGCGATTAACACCCTGGACTCCACCTTCGGCTACCGCACGGAACGGTACCGCGAGTTTGGATGGGCATCCGCAAGGCTCGACGACCTGGCCAATTACCTTCCGGCACGTCTGACGGCGCCCTTTCTCATGTTTGCGGCGCTTCCGTGGAAAGGATCGCTGCGCGCATTATCTGTCTGCCGCCGCGACGGGCGCAGACATTCAAGCCCGAATTCAGGCCTCGCCGAGGCGACAATGGCGGGCGCACTCGGCATCCAGTTGGGCGGGCCGGTTCTGCGCGACGGGGTCCCCCATGACATGCCCTTCTTGGGAGCGCCCGCGGCTCTGCCGGAGGCCAGACACATATGCCGCGCAAATGCCCTCATGCTCATAACGCTCTTTCTGGCCGCCGCGGTGTTGATCTGGGCAAGGGTTGGCATCACGGAACTGATGCGATGACGAGGTAAAGAATGTGGAAAATAGTCGAATACTGATTTTCACCGGCAACGGCAAAGGAAAGACCACGGCTGCCCTCGGCATGGCCCTGAGGGCGTGCGGCCACGGCATGCGCGCCAAGATCATCCAGTTCATAAAGGCCGATGATTCCACGGGTGAAGTGAATGCAATCCGGAACCTGCCGGGCATTGAACTCGTGCAGACGGGCTGCGGTTTTCTTCCCCCCATTTCCAGTCCGACCTTTGCGAAACACAAAGAGGCGGCCGAACGGGGACTCGCGGTTGCCGCCGAAGCAGTCGCCTCCGGCGCATACGATCTGGTCATTCTCGATGAAATCTGCACCGCAGTGACCTGGGGCTTGTTTGCCGAAGAAACAGTCATTGCAATGATGAACAAAGCCGCTCCTGGTCTCACGGTGGTTATGACCGGCCGCGGCGCCACGCCGGCACTGATCGAACTCGCCGACACGGTGACCGAAATGACCTGCCTCAAACATGGATTGGAGGCAGGGTTGCCGGCGCAAAAAGGAGTGGAGTTTTAATGGTGAACGTTCCCCGGATAGTCATTGCCGGAACGCACAGCGGCTGCGGCAAAACGACGGTTACCATCGGCATCCTCGCGGCCTTGAGGAAGAGAGGGCTCGCCGTACAACCCTTCAAGGCCGGGCCCGATTTCATCGACGCGGGACTGCACGGGCTTGCTGCGAACAGGCCGTCCAGAAATCTCGATCAATGGATGTGCGGCCGGGACTATGTGCTTGAGTGTTTTGACCGGCATGCCGCGAGCGCCGACATCGCGGTCATTGAAGGGGTCATGGGCCTGTATGACGGCGATTTCAGCACGGCGAGTCTGGCAAGTCTTCTCCAGGCGCCGATCGTACTCGTGATCGATGCGCATGGCATGGCAGAGAGCGCCGGGGCCGTGGTCAAGGGGTTTGTGGAATTCAGCATGCCTAATGCGGAGCGCGGGATACGGTTTGCCGGAGTGATCTTCAACCGTATCGCTTCGGAAAATCACTTTGTCCGACTGAAGGACAGTGTTAGAGGCGCGCCCGTTCTCGGGTATCTCCCGCGAGAGATGAACTTCGAGATCCCGCACCGTCATCTCGGCCTTACCATTGCGGAGGAGAGCCCGCTGGCCGGAGAGAATGTCGACCGTCTTGCCGACGCCATCTTGGACGGTATTGACCTTGACCTGATCCTGCACAATCCCGAAACCGGCAGTCCGCGTGCCGATCGCCGGAAAATCCTGGACACGCACGGAGAGACGCAGGAGCGCCAGCGCTTCCGCCTCGCCGTCGCGTATGACAAGGCCTTCAGCTTTTACTATGAAGACAACCTGGATCTGCTCCGCGATGCGGGCGCCGAGATTATCCGGTTCAGCCCTCTTGCCGATCCGACGATCCCCGCCGTTGACGCGGTTTATATCGGCGGCGGATATCCGGAACTCCATGTCGAAGCGCTCTCTCGCAACACCTCCATGCTGCAATCGCTGCGATCATGGGCTGATGCGGGGAAGCCGCTGTACGCCGAATGCGGCGGGCTGATGTATCTTTCGCGGGGGATCAGTGATTTTGACGGTACGTTTTTCCCGATGGCAGGCGTGTTCCCCTTTGCCACGCGGATGGTGAAAAAGCCGCGCCTGGGCTACCGCGAGATCGTGCTGAATGAAGACTGCATCCTGGGAAGCATGGGCGAGAAACTCCGGGGGCATGAGTTCCACTATTCGGAGCTCGCGGAGGAAACAGCGGGGAAGATGTATTCGATGAAGGATAATCGCGAGAGGAGCCTGCCGGGCACCGGGTTCTGGTTCAAGAATACCCTCGCGAGCTATGTGCATGTCCACTTCGGCGGCAATCGATCTACTGCTGAGCATTTCGCGGCATTCGTCAAGGGAGCACGGAAGATATGAGGGAAAGCATATTGCTGCTCGGGCACGGCAGTCCGAGACAAGACGCCAATAATCTGGAGGAAATCGGCAAGATGCTGCACGGCATGCTGCATGCCGGATGCATGGAAGACTGCGTCAAGGTCGCCTACCTACGGTTTGCCGAGCCGGGCATTATGGACGCCATCCAAGGGTGCGTGAAACAAGGTGCGAAGAAGATCGTCCTCCCGCCCTTTTTCCTGAGTTCGGGAATGCATGTGACCAGAGACATCCCCGATATGATCGAGAGGGCGCGGACCCTTTATCCGGATGTAACGTTTGTGTATACCGGGCCTCTCGGCGTCCACGAAAAACTGGCGCAGATCGTGATGGAGAGGATCAGCGCGGCGGAGAGCCTCGCGCCTGAAAGCATTGAAAAGAGGAGCTTCGCTATCCTTTCGGCAGAGGCCGATTTGAGCGGCATCCCCGCCGACCGGCTGCCGATCGTGCAACGCGTCATTCACGCCACGGCGGATTTTGAATTCAAGCACACACTGACATTCCACCGGGACGCGGTTGTCCGGGGTCTTGCGGCGATCCGGGCGGGCAAGGACATTCTGACCGACGTGGAGATGGTGAAAACGGGGATCAACAAGAAGTGGCTTTCCCCCGGGGGGGGGAAAGTGATCTGCGGGATACAGGAAGTCCAGGGGACAGAGGGTAAAACAAGAGCTGAAACAGCTATCGAGACCGCGTTACGGGATAACCACAACATCGGCATCATCGCCATCGGAAATGCGCCCACGGCGCTTATTAAAACCATAGAACTGCTGGTGAACGGAGAACAACGAACGCGCAGTTCCGAGCTGCTTGTCGTCGGCGTTCCCGTAGGGTTCGTAAAGGCCGTTGAATCCAAGGCGCTTCTTGCGGAACAGGAGTTCCCCTTTATCACGGCTTTGGGAAGAAAGGGCGGCACGCCCGTGGCGGTTGCAATCGTGAACGCATTGCTTAAAGCAGCAAACGGCGGGAATGAGAAAAAATGAACATCATGCAGAAAATAATCAAAAATGAAAACAGAACAATCCAAGGTTTCATTCTTGTGCTCCTCGCGTATCTGCTCTTAACCGGCAACGCTTATGCCATGCACATATCCGAGGGGATACTGCCTTTCAACTGGGCGGCGCTCTGGTATGCTGTTGCCGCACCATTTGTGGCATTTGGTTTATTGAGACTGAAAAAAATCTCAACGAGCGACCTCTCTTTTAAACCGCTCGTTGGCCTCATGGCCGCAGTGGTTTTTATCATCTCGTGCATGCCCGTACCGGTGCCGACGGCTGGTACCTGTTCTCACCCGTGCGGAACCGGGATATCGGGGATACTCCTCGGCCCTGCCATAAGCATACTTGTCGCGGCAGCGGCCCTGCTCATTCAAGCCCTCTTTCTTGCTCACGGGGGCTTGAGTACCTGGGGCGCGGATATCGTATCCATGGGCGTCGTGGGTTCATTCGCGGGCTATCTCACGTTTAAAGCCCTGCGCTCCATGAACGCGAATATGGCGGTTTCCGGATTCATGGCGGGCCTGTTTGCGGACTGGGCGACCTATATCACAACATCCGTAGAGCTTGCCTCCGGAATAGGGGGGAACTCGCCGTTCCTGCCGCTTTTCCGGAAGATCCTCATTGCCTTCATTCCCACGCAGCTTCCCCTGGGTATCCTCGAAGGCGCGATGACCGCTGGCATGATCGTTCTGCTGTACAAGAAACGACCGGATCTACTCGTAAACAGGGGAGTGATCACACGGGAGGAGGCGACACTATAAAAAGACAGATGACAGAAGTCAGAAATCGGAACAATCAATACCGGATGCAGATTGGTATAGTCTGTATTCTGCTCTCTGTGTTCTGTTCTCTGGCTGCAATCGCCGCAGAGAAGTGGCCGGGAGTCGATGAATCGGTCGTTGAAAAATACGCAAAGGAGCACGGCAGGGAGGCGCACGAGCCGTTGATCAATACGGACCAGGGCGATCTCCTGTTGTTCGTATTTCTCATTGCGGGAACGGTCGGGGGATTCGTTGCGGGATACTCCTGGCGGATGCTGATGGTTGAAAAAACGCCTGCAACCACAAAAAAAAAATAACAGCCTGACGATCCGGTGCATGCACGGCCTGTTTTTCTCGGCAGCTCGTACACCCACCTCTTTACAGGGAGAGCGGTATGCGCATTTTATCTGAATATTTCAAGCACGAGCATATGCTCTCAAAGGTTGATGCGAGAGTAAAGCTCCTTGCCGCACTGGCCGTTCTTATCATGGTATTGAGCTATAGGGGGGTTGCCTTTCCCGGGTTGATAACGTTCGTTTGCCTTTTCCTCTGCATCAGGATGCGGATACCATTCCGCGCGTTTATTTTGAGATTTTCCGAGCCCCTGTTCATTGCCGCAATCGTGCTTTTATTGAAATTCTTCTTTTCCGGACAGGATGCGCTCTTTTCCCTGAAGATCTTCGGCGCGGAGATCGTAGGTCACCGGGACGGTCTTCGAGAAGGACTGCTCATCGCGGCCAGGATGATCGGCGCTGTATCCGTCATTGCCGTGCTGGGATTCTCCACTCCCTTTACCGAATTTATGGCTGGCCTTTCATGGTTCAGGGTGCCGAAGGGATTTATCGAGATTCTGATGTTTGCCTATCGCTATATCTTCGTGCTCTTTGAGGACGCACAGGTCATCTACCAGGCCCAGAAAAACCGCCTGGGCTATTCGACCGTCAGGCGCGGGTTGAGCTCCTTCGGAACGCTGGCCGGCACGTTGACGATCAAGGCCTTTGATCACAGCCAGAGCACGACCGTGGCTATGATGCAACGCGGCTATGACGGCGACATGCCTATGCTTAAAGCTAAGCCCTTTAAGGCCCTCGATGTCGCGTTTTCCGTCCTATTCGTCATCGCCATGGGGTTCCTATGGAAGATGTGACGAGATTATCGGTGACGATACAGTCGTTTTATTATCCCGACGGCACCCGGGCGCTCCATGACATTATCCTGAAGATCGGCAGAGGGGAGTTTGTCGGCATCCTCGGCTCGAACGGATCGGGGAAGACAACCCTTCTTAAAGTCATGGACGGATTGCTGCACGACTACCAGGGCGTCACGCTCCTCGATGGAACGGATATCCGGAAGCTCTCGCCGAAGGAAATCTATGGGAAGGTCGGGCTTATCTTTCAGAATCCCGACGAGCAGCTCTTTGCTCCCACCGTGTTCGAGGACGTTTCGTTCGGCCCGCGGAATATGGGTTTTTCCGACGAAGAGGTCAGCCGACGGGTGGACCGGGCGCTCAGGGACGTTGATATGGAAGGGCACGCAAAGAAGTCCATCCACCACTTAAGCTTCGGCCAGAAGAAACGGATATGTATCGCCGGACTCCTGGCCATGGGGCATCAAATCCTGCTGCTGGACGAACCGACGGCGGGCCTGGACCCCATGGGCGAATACCGGATGATGGACCTGCTGACAAAACTGCACCGGAAACAGGGGGTGACCGTGATCATGGCGACCCACAGCGTCGACCTCGTGCCGCTCTTTTTGGACCGCCTCGCCATTCTCAGCAAAGGGCGGATCGTACGCAGCGGCCCTCCGGCAGACGTGTTTACGGCGCCCGACGAGATGGCGCAGGTGAAACTCAGACTCCCCCATATCGCGGAACTGATCTACCGCCTCAAGAACGAGGACGGCGTGCCTTTTGAAAACATCCCGCTCACCGTCGGCGAGGCGCGCAAGCAGCTGCTCGCGCTGCTGCCGGCCGATATCTCCCTGAACGGACGGACGCGGAGTGGACCATGAAGAACCCACGCGAAGGCTACACGACCGGCGCCTGCGCCGCGGCAGCCGCTAAGGCGGCGGCCCTATTTCTCTCGCGCGGAGAAGCGCCGGCATGCGTGGATATCCTCTTGCCGGAAGGCATGCGCGCCGCCCTCCCCGTGGAAGGGGTGCGCCTGAGTGAAGACGGGGCCGAGGCTCTGGTGCGCAAGGACGCAGGCGATGATCCGGACGCCACCAGCGGCGTCCTGGTCGAGGTCCGCCTTTCGCCAACCCCCGGCGGCGGCATTTCTTTCGCGGCAGGGGAAGGCGTGGGCACGGTCACAAAGCCGGGGCTCTCCGTGAAACCGGGCGAGCCGGCCGTCAATCCCGTACCCCGCCGGATGATCGAACAGGCGATCCGTGAGGTGACGCGGGCCGGCATGCTCGTGATCATTTCCATCCCCGGAGGGGGCGCCATTGCCAAAAAAACCTTCAATCCGCGCCTGGGGATCGTTGGGGGCCTCTCCGTGCTGGGCACGACGGGGATCGTCCGCCCCTACAGCGTCTCTTCCATGCGCGCCTCGCTGAAATGCGCCCTGGACGTGGCGGCAGCCTGCGGGATCACCGCGCCGGTATTCGTGCCGGGGAACATGGGCAGAAAGGCCGTCCTGATGAATTTCTCTGCCAAAGATGAACAGGTCATCGAGGCAGGAAACGAGTGGGGGTTCGTCATCGATTCCGCCGTGCCCTACCGCTTCGAAAAAATACTTGTTGCCGGACACCCGGGAAAGCTGGTAAAGGTCGTCGCCGATCACTGGGACACGCATTCCGCACGATCGGGCAGGGCCGCGGACGTCGTGGCCCTGCGGGCCGAGGCGCTCTTCGGCAGGCTCTTTGCCGGAGCAGTTACCGCCGAGGGGGTCTTTTCCTGCCTGTCTGCGCAGGAGGCAGAAGCGCTGGGAAACGCCCTGGCAGGCGAGGTGCGTAAGGCCCTCAAGGCGCGGATGGCGGAAAGCTCCCGGAAGGCGGCTGCGCCGTTCAATGAGCCTGCAACAGCCGTTTCAGTGGCGTTGACGGATATGCAGGGCCGGATCCGGGGAACCGCGGGGGGGCTTGCGCCATGGCAACAAGCGGAAAGAAAATCCTGATCGTGGGCTGCGGGCCGGGCTCGCCCGATTACCTGACGCCGGCGGCGCGCGCGGCGGTCAAAGGCGCCGACGTTCTCATCGGGGCGCGGCGCCTGCTTGCCCTTTTTCCCGAACGAGGGCGTGGGGAGGCCGAACGTATCGTCGTGGAAAAGGATACGGAAGCCATCCTGCGGGTGATCGCCGCGAGACAAGGCCGTTCGCGCCTCGTGGTGCTCGTAACCGGCGACCCGGGTCTTTTCAGCCTCGCTTCAGTCATTATCGCACGGTTCGGCCGCGACGCCTGCGAGATACTGCCCGGCGTGAGTGCCGTGCAAACGGCCTTTGCCCGTCTCGGCCTGTCCTGGCAGGATGCCCTTATTGTCAGCGCCCATGCCTCGGAGCCGGGGGTCTGTGACAGCCGGTTCCGTGCGTCCGGGAAGATCGCCATCCTGGGCGGCGGCAGGGAACTGGGGCTGCGCGTTTCGCCTCTCTTGAGTCGCCTGGAGGTGGAAAAGCACTGCGTGTTCGCCTGCGAAGACCTCACGCTTCCCGAAGAGCGCATTTCGGAAATCGGTGCGGGAGACGACATCGGGGGACGCCTCTTTTCCACCCGCTCCGTGATCCTCATCGTGAGAAAGGACCTGCTGTGATGACCTGGGGTACCTTGTATGGAATCGGTATCGGCCCCGGCGATCCCGAACTGGTGACGCTGAAGGGCGCGCGACTCATCGCGAAGTGCCGGCACGTCTTCGTTCCGAAGGCGCAGACCGCCGCCGACAGCATCGCCATGACGATTGCCCGTCCCTATCTGCACGAAAACGCCCGCATCCACGAGCTGGTTTTTCCCATGACCGCAGACAGGAACAAGCTGCATGAACGCTGGAGGGAATCGGCCGGGCTGGTGGCTGACGTGCTTGCCGCGGGCGAGGATGCCTGCTTCCTTACCCTCGGCGATCCGCTTCTCTACTCGACCTACATTTACCTCCTGCGCGCTCTGAGGAAGAGACACCCTGAGGTCGAGGCCCTGACCGTGCCGGGGGTAACCGCTTTCAGCGCGGCGGCCTCGTTGACTGAATTCCCCCTGGGCGAGGCCAAAGATCCGGTCACCATCGTACCCTCCACGGACGACCAGCAGGCGGTGAGACGGGCCATCGACACCGGCGGAACGGTCATCATCATGAAGATCGGGAAACGACTGAAGGAAACCATTGCATTGCTCAGGAAAAAGGATCTGCTTGACCAGGGCGTTTTTGTGTCACGGGCCGGCATGGCCGGGCAGCGTGTCGAAACGGACATGAAGAACCTTGAACCCGGGGAGCCCGAAACGGGCTATCTGTCCATCATCCTGGTCCATGCGGGGAGGAGGGATAAAGGATGAAAGTATACTTTGTCGGCGCCGGTCCCGGTGATCCGGAGCTCCTGACGATCAAGGCGGAGCGTCTTCTCACGACCTGCCCTATCTGCATCTATGCGGGGTCGCTCGTGAGCCCCGCCGTTCTGGGGCTTATCCCGGAGGCTGCCGAGAAGTTCGATTCAGCCCGCATGTCGCTTACGGAAATCGTCACGGTTTTCGAAATGGCCCGCCGGGAGGACCGGGACGTCGTGCGCCTGCACTCGGGCGATCCTTCCCTGTACGGGGCAATCGGCGAACAGATGAACGCACTCGATGAGATGGATATCGCTTACGAAGTGATCCCCGGCGTGAGTTCTTTTCAGGCGGCCGCCGCGGCCCTCTGCACGGAATTGACCGCCCCGGAGGTTTCCCAGACCGTCATCCTGACACGGACCGCGGGACGCACGCCGCTGCCGGAAGCTCAGACGCTCTCGCGTCTCGCAGAGACACAGGCCACCCTGTGCATCTTCCTTTCCGTCCAAAAGATCGGCGAAATCGTTGCAGAGCTTATCCCCCATTACGGCGGCGAATGTCCGTCCGCGGTAGTCTATCGCGTTTCCTGGCCCAACCAGAAAATACTGCGGGGAACGCTTGCGGACATCGCGGCGCACGTTGAAGCCGAAAGCCTGAAGTCGACCGCCATGATCGTCGTGGGCAAAGCCCTTTCCCGCGGCCTGCCCCCATCCCGGCTTTACAGCGATTCCTTTTCCCACGGCTTCCGCAGGGGAGGTAAACCATGAGGGTTGCGCTCATCACACTTTCAGCCGAGGGAGCGCGGCTGCTTCATCCGCTGAGCCGGGCACTGCAGGACTGCGACGTCTATCTCCACGAAAAATTGCCTCCGGTCTCCGGAGGGAAAACGTTCAAGAGCATCCGGAAACTGACGACGGAAATCTTTCACCGGTACGGCGGGCTGCTCTATGTTGCTCCCTGCGGCGTGGCAATACGGGCGGTGGCGCCCCATATCGGAAGCAAACACGAGGACCCGGCGGTGGCGGCAATGGATGTGGGCGGAAGGTACGTCGTCAGCCTCCTCGGCGGGCATGAGGGGGGAGCAAACGATCTCGCGCTCCGGGCGGCCAACGTGGTCGGCGCCGAACCGGTGATCAGCACGACGACGGAAGCCCTGAAGCCGCTCATAATCGGAGTGGGCTGCCGCCGCGGCATGGAACCGGAACGGATCGTCGCAGCCATTCGTGACAGTCTCCGTGCGGCGGGAGCCGCCCCGGAACAGGTCAGGTTCCTCGCCACGGCCGACGTGAAGGCCGGCGAAGCGGGGCTCGCCGCCGCCGCCAAAGAGCTCGGGCTGCCGCTCAGAATCATCAGCTCTACGGAAATACGAGCCTGCCTCAGGGAATTCTCCCCTTCTCCCCTTGCGGCAAAAAAAATCAATCTGCCTGCCGTCGCCGAACCTGCGGCGCTGCTGGCGGGAAGGAGGACGAGATTACGGCTTTCCCGAAGAACATACAACGGAGTAACGGTAGCCATAGCCGAGGAAGGCTTTCCGTGGTCGGAATCGGACCCGGCGGCCCCTTAGACCGGACCCGGCGCGCCGAGCAGGCCATATCCCGCAGCGAAGTGGTGATCGGCTACAAGCGTTACCTGGAACTGATCGCAGATATTACGGCAGGGAAGGAGCTGATCGCTACGGGCATGACGCAGGAGGTGGAGCGCTGCCGGACGGCGCTCGATCGGGCCGCGGATGGTCAGGACGTATGCCTCGTCTCCTCGGGAGATCCGGGCATCTACGGCATGGCGGGGCTTGTCCTGGAGATTTGCGCATCCGCCGACAGCCGGGTCGCAATCGAGATCGTACCGGGAGTTACGTCGTCCGGGGCCGCGGCAGCCGGGATGGGCGCCCCGCTCATGTGCGATTTTGCCTCCATCAGCTTAAGCGACCTGCTCGTCCCCTGGGAAACCATCCGGGCGCGGCTGGAAGCGGTCGCCGCTGCCGACCTGGTGACGGTGCTGTACAATCCCCGCAGCAGGAACCGAAGGACCCCGCTTGAGGAAGCGGCCGCCATTTTCCGCGGTCGCCGCCCCGGAACGACTCCTGTGGGAGTGGGAACGGCTGTGGGCACTGAGGACGAAAGCATCGTCCTGACAGACCTTGACCGTTTTCTTGAACTTACGATCGGCATGCGGAGCATCGTGATCATCGGCAACCGGTCGTCCCGGCGGTTGGGGGACTGGTTCATCACCCCTCGTGGATACCGTATATGATCCTTCTCCTTGGCGGAACAGCAGAAACCGCGTCGTTCGCCATAAGGCTGGCCGAAGCGGGATACCAGGTCCTTGTTTCCACGGCTACGGCGATACCCCTCGAAACAGGGAACCATCATCGCATCGCCAGGAGAACGGGAATTCTCGACAATGACGGCTTCGCCGAACTCGTCGCCCGGCAGGGGATTCGCGCAATCGTCGATGCCACCCATCCCTACGCCGCAACAGCGCACCGCACCGCCCGAAAAGCCGCGAATGTCGCCCGCATTCCCTACTACACCTACATTCGACCACGGGCAATCACCGCTGAGGACGACATCATCTTTGCCCGCAGCCATGAGGAAGCCGCAGCATCGGCTTTTTCTCACCGCCGTCCCGTGTTCCTGACAACGGGCTCCCGAAACATTTTTCCCTACGTGGCTCAGGCACAGCGTTCTGCCATTAACCTGGTTGTCCGCGTTTTGGACACGTCCGAATCACGTGAGGTCTGTCGCCGGGCGGGTATCTCCGAGAACAACATCATATCAGGCCGCGGTCCTTTTTCCCTTGAACAAAATGTCCATAGTATCCGGAAATTCGGCATCGGCGTCATCGTCACGAAGGACGGCGGTGCGCCGGGCGGCGTTGATGCCAAGATCGAGGCGGCGCGCAAGGAACGATGCGTCCTCGTGGTCGTATCCAGACCGGAAGCGCCTGACAATGACGCCTTCGACAGTATCGACGATCTGCTCCAAGTCCTGCGCATCGACATCCCACCCGGCTTTTGACTATGTATGTCCACCTTTTCGCTTGACAATTCTCACAGGGATATGTGAAATTTTACATAAATCAACTAGCAAGGGGTGATGATATGAGTGAAAACGTGATCAATGTCAGTGACGCCGATTTCGAACAAAAAGTGATTAAATCCAGTAAGCCGACCTTGGTGGATTTCTGGGCTCCCTGGTGCGGACCGTGCCGCGGAATCGCACCGATCGTGGATGAGCTGGCGGCTGCCTACGGAGATCAGGTAAACTTTGCAAAAGTGAATATCGATGAAAACCAGAAGACGCCCACCACCTATGGAGTGAGGAGCATACCCACCCTGATCCTCTTCAAGGACGGAAAAGTTCAGGATACGATCATCGGTCTCGTGGCGAAAGAAAGATTGGAAACCCTGGTTAAAAAGGGCGTTGCCTGAGAAGGCCGTCGCCGAGGGAGTTTCATGAACACGCGAGGGTTGTGTCGGCCGACTTAATGATTTCAAGCATGTCCCTATGTATTTTTCCGTTTGAGGCCAGCACGTGGGGTGATTCGAGATGAAATCCTTCACCCTGCAGATTGGTAACGCGGCCGCCGGCCTCGGTAATCATGAGCCAGCCTGCAGCCGTATCCCAGGGCTTAAGCTTCAGCTCCCAGAAACCGTCAAAACGACCCGCCGCCACATAGGCCATATCGAGTGCCGCGGAGCCGGCGCGCCGTATCGCCTGAACCTTCAGAGCCATGGCAATAAAATTATCGATATTATTGTTCTTCGATTCCCTGATATCGTAGGGAAATCCCGTTGCCAAGAGGCTTCGAGAGAGGTTTGTTGTCTCCGAGACCGACAGGTTTTCGCCGTTCAAAAAAGCCCCCCCTCCCCTTTGTGCTGCGAACAATTCATCAAGCAGGGGATTATAGATAACTCCCAGTGCGAGCTGCCCCTTTATTTCCAGGGCAATAGAAACGCAAAAGACGGGATACCCATGGGCATAATTCGTCGTTCCATCGAGGGGATCGATTATCCAGCGGAATTCCGAACCGTAACCGGTCTCCCGCGATTCTTCCGCCACGATGTCATGCCCTGGAAATCGCTCACTGATACGGGCTTTCAGCATCTCCTCCGACAGGAGGTCCGCTTCCGTAACGATATCAATCTCTCCCTTGTAACCAACAATATGTTTGTCCTTGAACCTGCTCATGAGAAGCGCGCCCGCCTCCCGGGCAATAGCTTCGGCAAATTTCCTGTATCTGTCCATAGACATCTCCTCCTTTTTTATTGTTGCATGATGCACTAATTAATGGTAGAAAACTGCGGTTCTGTAACACCGTAACGATTATCCTGGGTGCGTATGGTTCCTAACACGTTTAGCTTGCTCCCTGACGACAGCAAAGACGATATCGGCGATGCGCTGGATCTAAAAGCCATCAGAGAATCCAAAGGTCTGACCTTGAAGGATATCTTCGAGATGACCAGAATCAGCGTCGTAAATCTTGAAGCCATAGAAAACAACGCCCTGCATCTCCTTCCCGCGCCCGTTTACACGAAAACATTCATAAAGACATACGCCAAAGCCCTGGGCGTTGACAGTAAAAATATTCTTGAACGTTACGCAAAACATCTGGGAACTCTCAATACGAGCTTGCCGGAGGAGCCGACCAAAAAAACGGCCCCAAAAATCAACATTCCCCTCCGGGCATCCATCTGGTCTATTACCGCCCTCATTTTTTGCTCACTGGTGTTCCTGTCATTCGCGCTGCGGGATAAAACGGAGATGGAGGTCAGAGCCCCCGCGCACCAGAACGACCCGGCAAAGCTCCCGGATAATGCGCGTCAGCCGGATGGAACAAACCAGAAAGCGCCGACCGCGGAGAGCAGCCAGGCCGTGCAGAAACCGGAAACGGCGCCCCTTGTTTCCCAACAGGAGGGCATGCGCCTCACGACGACACCTATGCAGCTATCAGTCCCGACACCTGCCGCCATGATCGCAAACGAAAAGCACCGGCAATCGGGAGCCTCACCGCTGCAATACCGCCTGAGCATCACGGCAAAGGAACTTACGTGGATCAAAATCGTGTCAGATCACAATCCCCCCTATGAAATCCTGCTCAAGCCGGGCGAAAAACTTGACCGCAGCGCAGCAGAGCGATTCCTGCTCGACATCGGCAATGCGGGCGGGATCGATGCGGAATTTCAGGGAAATTCCATGGGAAATCTGGGAAAATCCGGAGAGGTGGTACACCTCAAGCTTCCTTAGGAAGTTACCCACCAGACTATTCTCGGCCATTGCATTGAACTTCGTTCACGCTAATTTCATTTCACTCTAATTTCATTGACAAACGGAATTCCTTGGTCTAAGATCAATGCCGTTGTTTCAGCTTGTAAAAGGAAGGGATACGCTATGTTTGGATTGGGCATGCCGGAATTACTGATCATCATGGCCATCGTTCTGATAATCTTCGGGGCCGGGAAACTGCCGGAAATCGGCGGCGCCATAGGCAAGAGTATCAGAAACTTTAAGAAGTCTCTGCATGAACCTGACGAGATAGACGTGACGCCCGGGGCCAAGAAAATCGACGACAAGAAGCAGTAATCCGCTATCGGACCTGGCCCCTAAAAGGGAACGTCGTCCTCGGGCAGGACATCGGCGCCGGTGTACGCCGGCAGCGGGTTTTCTTGGACATTATCCTGGCTTTTCGCGGCGCCTTTTGAATCAAGCATCTGCATATTGGACGCTATGATTTCCGTGGTGCTGCGCTTGACACCCTCCTTATCCTCCCACGGGCGGGTCTGTATTCTGCCTTCGATATACACGAGTTTACCCTTGGAGAGATAATTGCCGCAGATCTCTGCGAGTTTGCCGAAGGTGACGATTCTGTGCCATTCCGTTTTCACGACTTTTTCGCCGTTTTTGTCCTTCCGTTGCTCATTCGTCGCCAGATTGAGATTAGTCACCATCATGCCATCGGGCGTGTAGCGTATCTCCGGATCCGCACCGAGCCTGCCTATCAATATCGCCTTATTAACCATCGTCTTCCCCCTTTCGTGATCATGCTTTTGCCGCGCATGATACATAACTTCCCCCCGCAAGGCAATCGAAAAAGACTGGTGAGTACTCGTGATTTTTCGGCAGTCCTTGATCCACCACCAAAAAAATAGAAAACCTCGTTGATCCTGATAACACAGGG
>CAZTLA010000025.1:0-26025 GCA_964614365.1 uncultured Syntrophales bacterium
TCCGCATACTCCACGATCTGACACGCATACATGACCGCCACCTCATCGGCGATGTACCGCACCACGTTCAAATCGTGTGAAATGAACAGCACCGTGAGGCCCCGCTCCCGGCTGATTCCTTCCAGGAGACGAAGGATTTGCGCCTGAACGGAAACATCCAGGGCGGATACCGGTTCATCGGCAATCAGGAACGATGGATCGGTCGCCAGGGCGCGCGCGATGGCGATGCGCTGACGCTGCCCGCCGCTGAATTCGTGGGGATATCGATCGATATGCTCCGGACTCAAATGCACCTGCTCCAGAAGCGACAGAACCCGCTCCCTCTTCTCGCGGTAGCCGAGATCGGCGTACAATTCCATGGGACGTCCGATGAGTTCAATCACTTTTTTGCGCGGATTCAGGGACGAGAAAGGATCCTGAAAAATCAGTTGAATCTCGCGACGAAACGCTTTCAAATGTTTCCCTTTCAGTCCGAACAAGTCAACTCCATGAAAATGAATGGAACCCGCCGTCGGTTCGATGAGCATGCCGAGCAGTTTTGCCAGGGTGGATTTCCCGCATCCGCTCTCCCCCACGATCGCAACGACCTGGTTTCGCCTGATTTCAAGATCCACGCCGTCCACCGCGTGCAGTTCCCGCTTACCCATAAGCATGCGGGAAACCATTCCACCGCTGATATCGAAAATCTTCTTTACCTCTTTGAACTGGACGATCGGAACGTCATTCATGATGGTATTTCCCTTTGTCGGCGTCCTTCAATGATGTATCGGAAAATAGCACGCCACCGCCCTCTTCCCCTCAGCGCGCCTCTCCGGCGGGACCTCCCGGCAGATCTGCTGAGCATTGGGGCAGCGCGGGTGGAAGCGACAACCGGAAGGAGGATGCGCCAAATCGCAAATTGAACCGCGAATGCTTTTTAAGGGTATGCCACGGCGGGGGATCGAATCAATGAGACCGGACGTATACGGGTGCCGGGGAGAACCGAATACCTCTCTGGTTAAACCCTCCTCCACGATCTCCGCCGCATACATGACTGATACGCGGCTGCAGAGCTGGGCGATCACCCCTAAATTGTGTGAAATAAAGATCAGTCCCAACTTCATCTCATTTTGAATTTCCCTGAGCAGATTCAATATCTGGGACTGAACGGTCACATCGAGAGCGGTGGTGGGTTCGTCGGCGATCAGAATATCGGGCCGACAGGCCAGCGCCGCCGCGATCATGACCCGTTGGCGCATTCCCCCCGACAATTCATAGGGATACTTGTTCAGCAATCCCTTGGGGTCGGGAAGCTTGACCCGCGCCAGCATTTCCGCCGCGCGAAGCAACCCCTTCTTCATGTCCATTCCCCTGTGGTGGTAATACACTTCGGCGATCTGTCTCCCAATCGTTATCACCGGATTGAGAGACGTCATCGGTTCCTGGAAAATCATGGAAATGTTCCGCCCGCGCACCTTTCCCCACCCCGCCTCGGACAGAGCGGTCAGTTCCCGGTCCCGATACCAGATTTTCCCCTTCTCCACCGAAGCGGACTGCTCCAGGAGGCCCATGATCGTCAAGGCGGCAACCGTTTTCCCCGAACCCGATTCCCCCACCACGCCGAGCGTCTCCCCTTCCGCCAACTGCAAACTCACGTTATGGACGGCAGTCAGGGCGCCCTCTTTGAGATGAAAGTCTACCTGTAAATCCTCCACGCGAAGCAGAGTCATATTTTCTCCTAACGCTTATGCTGGCGCGGATCAAAGGCATCCCGCAACCCATCGCCGATCAGGTTGAAGCCGAGAACGAATACCGCGATGGCTAACCCGGGGAAAATAGCTATCCAGGGCATCATTTCCATCAGCATCTGTCCGTCTTTCAACATCAACCCCCAACTGATCGTGGGCGGAGACAACCCAAGGCCCAGGTAACTCAGCGACGATTCCACGATGATCGCATCGGCAAAATTAAGCGAAACCTGAATCATCAGGGGGGCCGCGCAATTGGGCATGATTTCCCGGTAGATGATCCTCAAGTGGCCTTCTCCGGAGATGCGCGCCGACTGCACGTATTCCAGGTCCCGATGCGCAAGCATCTCTCCGCGGATGATACGGGCATAGCGGCACAGGGAGTTGACGGCGATGGCAACCCAGAGCGTGGGGACGCTCGCGCCCATAAACGCCACCATGGCGATCGCCATGAGTCTCGAAGGAAACGCCATCAGGGCATCGATGATTCTCATCACGAGGGCGTCGAACTTTCCCCCGAAATATCCGGCAAACGCGCCGATCGGCGTTCCCAGGGAAAAAGCGATGATTACGGCTCCCAGGGCAACCATGAGCGTCGTTCGTGTGCCGAATAATATTCTCGTCGCGAGATCGCGGCCCAATTGATCGGTTCCAAACCAGTGCGCTGCGCTCGGCGGCATCATGCGCACCGACAACACCGGTTGATAGGGATCGTAGGGCGATAGGTAGGGGCCCACGATGGCAATAATGATACTGAGAATAAAGATGCACAATCCAATGAAGGCGATCTTATTGGTGCGGAACACCTCCCATTTGGCCAGAAACCGGCTCCAGTGATCATTCCTCGGGCTCTCGCCGCTACTCATCGTTATGGTTCCTCCAGGGATATCCGTGGTAATCCGGCGTTCTTGCCCGCAGGCTGTCGCTCATGCGCGGCGCCCCCTCAGCCGAACTTGATGCGCGGATCGAGAACATGGTACATGAGGTCAACGAGAAAATTAATGGTGATCACGGTAAACGCCATAATCAGCACCACCCCCTGAACCACCGGATAATCGCGCGCATACACGCTTTGCAGCATCAGGTACGATATTCCCGGCCAGGCAAACACCGATTCGATGATCGTCGAGCCTCCCAGCAAATGGCCGATTTCAAAGGCCAGTACGGTCGTGGTGGTGATGAAGGAATTTTTCAACACGTGCCGCCAGAGGATCCATTGTCTCGGCAGTCCCTTGGCCCGCGCCGTTCGGACGTAATCCTGGTGCAACTGCTCAAGGATATCGGACCGCATGAACCGTATCACCTTTGCCGCGCTATGCAGGGATAATACGATCATGGGCAGCGTAATCGTTTTCAGCCAACCGACGACACTGTCATGCGGAGACACGTATCCCAGAGCGGGAAACCAGCCCAAATAAATGCTGAACACGAGGATCAGCAGCAGCGCAAGCCAGAAACTCGGCATGCATACGCCCAGCAACGAAAAGAGGCGCGCAAAATAATCGGCCGCGGTATTTTGTCGCGTGGCGGCAAAAATCGCCGTGGGAATCGTCAGTATCAGGGTAAGGAGAAATGAGGCGGTCGCCAGGTACAGGGTAGGCGGTATCCGGGCCTTGATAACGTCGAGCACCTTCATTCCGCTGACGAAGGAATCTCCCCAATCTCCCGTCAGGGTCTTGATGACCCAATCCTTGTACTGGATGAGCAAGGGTTTGTCGAAGCCCATCTTTTTCACCATCTCATCGTAGCTCTCCTTCGAATAGGCCCCGGAAGACATGCCCTCCGCGGTATAGCCCAGCATGGTTGCAACGGGATCGCCGGGGATCATGTGTATCAGCATAAAGATCATGAAGCTGACCAGGATCACCGTGGGAATCATCTGCAAAAACCGTTGAATGCTGTAACGAAGCATCGGGTACACCCCCTCTTGTCCGTTAGTGCTTCATCGATGCCTTCGGTTCGGGGACGCAGGGCATTGCCCCGTGGTCTTCGGCCTTGTGCAAAAAAACCTTTTCCCGTTCCGTCATGAACACCAGGGACTTCACCACGATGGGAACGGCGTTCGCATCGGGCAGCATGTTGCCGATATCGATAAAATCGAAATTGTTCAGGTGCACGAGATCTATGGAAATGATCTCGTTCTGTATCCCCAACTCGCGGCGCAGGATATTTCCCAAGAGCGAGCCAAAGTCGGTGTCGAATACGATGATCAACGGAAGCCCCGCCTCGATGCTCCGCTGAAATGCCTCTTTGATTCCCTCCGCCAGGGCGCGAAGGAAAGGATATGCCGGTCCCAGACCCCAGTGAAGGGCCAGCGCCACCGGCTGTTCCCCTTCGACAATATCAAAGTGGCGCAGTGTTTTCCTGATTGCGCCGGCTACTGCCGCGGCGGTCAGTCCTTCCTCTGAGGGAAGTTCCGGAGATATAACCTGGACGTTTCTCAGGGGAAGGAGCGATTCATCCGACAGGAAGATGGTATTGCCGCTCACCTGAATGGTATATTGCGAAGCGCCGATGACGGTGGCGCGGATTCTCTCCTCGGCATCGGCCAGGGGAATCCCGAAGGAAGCCGACTGCGAATGATTACGGATTTCTCTTCCCAAGAGGGGTCCCAGATCCCCAAAATCCCCCTCTTCGCAGCCGTAGATGTATTCTCCCACGCCCCCGGTAAAAATCACCCGGTCGATGGCTCCTGAAAAGGTCAGGGGAGAAGTAATCATCAATTTTTCGGCGATGGGGCTAAGAGGCCTTCTCTCCAAAACGGTGAACAGAGTATCGGCAAGGAGCGCGGAGACCTTCTGTTTCGCGTCTCCGGAAATCCGACGGCCCAGCGATATATCGATCCCCAGTTCCTCCCCGATGGCCTCGGCGGCTTTCTCCACCCGGATCAGCGTGCCCTCCGGGTCCGTGACCAGAAGTCGGGCGCCCACATTTATGGCGGCCGTCTCCTTCACCACGCCCCGGCGGGCAATGGCAACCTTGGTCGTGCCGCCCCCCACATCCACGACCATCACCGTTTTCTCGATGCCATTGGCGAAGGATTCTCTCACCCCCCCGCCGCCGTAGGCCGCCAGCATGGCCTCCAGGTTGGGGCCGGCCGTAGCACAGACGAATTTCCCCGCCTGGGCGGAAAAGAGACCGAGGATGGTCTCGGCATTTTCCTTGCGCAACGCCTCGCCGGTGATGATGACCGCCCCGGTGTCAATCTTGTCCGGCCTCAGTCCCGCATCCCGGTACGCATCCTCAATAAATCGGGAGAGTTTGTCTGAATCGATCAGGCAGTGATTCACATACGGGGTCAGCAGGATGGGAGATTTCCAGAGCACCGTCCGTTCGACCACGACAAACCTGCTGGAAAGATGCATGCCGATGCGACGAAGCACGATCTTGGAAAACATGAGGTGAGAGGTAGAAGACCCGATGTCGATCCCTACCGTCTTCAATGCAATCCGATCTGTTTTCCAGAAGGGATGGTCCTCCTCCATTTCCCCCTCGAGTTCGGAAAAATCATACCCTTCAAATTCGTCGTGAAGTCTGTAGGAAACGTGCACGCAAGAAACAGGCCCGGAGAAAATAGGAAAAAAGACGTTGGACCGACATGCCTCGACTGCTGATTCCATAAACTCCTTTCATCGCAAAAAAAAAGAGGCTTCTTTCGAAGCCGTGAACAATTAAAAGAACTGGCCCATCTTCGACTCCACGCCCTCTTCGGCAAGCGCCTCTTCAAACATCCGACGCACCTGCGGATCTTCATCCTTGTATTCGACCTGGTCGCCACCCTCCTTGAGACTCTTGTCGGTGATGAATTGCCTGCCCATCAGGTGCTTTCGACCGCCCCAACGGATGGCCAGATAGGCTGCTTCCTTCTTGCCCGTATTGAAGTGCTGGTGAAACCACTTGTCCGGCGGGACGATGATGCTTCCCTCCTGCCAGTCGAAACGCCGCTTCGGAGCCCCTTCGGGCCACATGAGCGTGTAGCCCGTGCCCTTGATGATGATGACATGGGCGCCGGGACCGTGACGGTGTCCTTTCTTGTACGTCCCCACCGGAAATTCCGAAAGATGGGCGCACATGGTGTTGTCGGCAATTTCAAAACGGCGGTTGCGACCCCCGGCCCCCCGCTCCTTCCAGGTGATGAGGTCCATTTTCCTCAGATCGGGAATGAAATTGGTTTCCCAGATTCTCGAAGGAGCAAATGCCGTTCCCTTTCCGCTGAAATATTCATCGCCGGAATCGAAGCGGTCGCGAAAGGCAAAATCGTTATGGAAAATGAAATCCTCATTGTGAAAGAGATTCATCACCAGGGGCGCGTCGGTCACCGCAAGGTAGCGGGCGGGACGATCCCCGGAACCGTTGAAGTGCTGATGCCGGGCGTTCAGGGGAACGGCAAACAGGCTCCCCTCCTGCCATTCGAAGGTCCTCTTTGCCCCCCCGTCCGTCCACACGCTGGTGGAACCGTTTCCGCTCACCACGTAAATCATCTCCTCGAAGAGGTGGCGCTGGGGGTTGAGGGACTTCCCCGGCGGAATTTCGCAGATGTAGCTGTCGTTCGTGTCTTCGGTCCCGATGAGGTTCAGGTAGACGCCCATCCCCCCTTTTCGCTTCCAGGGCTCCAGCTTCTGCGTCCTCACGTCCTTGATATAGTAATCTTCGATCACCGGGATGCCTTCCCGTTTCAACCACTCCTTGTAAAAATAGGTCCCTTTGATGTCTTCAACGTGTGCGGTCTTTTCTTCCACTGATTCCCTCCTCGCGGGTTCACGGTTAATGTCTATATTTTCGTTCTCCTGCCGGCAAACTTCTCTCCCGTCCGGTAATACTCTCCCTGAAGCGCAAGATTCGCTTCTTCCTCATGCTCCGGCTCCCAGAAACCCAGCGAGTATCCATGCCAGGGCACCTTGGGGTTGAGCGCGGGCAGGCCTTCCTCTTCCCATATCTTCCTTGCCTTCTCCATGAATTCCTTCCGGGGCAGGGAGACCGGCGGATAGGGCCACTTCATGGTCGCGTTGATCAGAAGCGCCGAGCATCCGTTCGGGGGAGGATACCGCGTCGGATCCGTCGGCGGAGACGCCGAGGGATCAAGGGATGCCTCTTTCCCCATCGTGATGCGGGTGTCCAGGTGGGGCTGCACCCGGAAACTCAGCGCCCAGTTGACCGACTCGGCATCCCAGGGATCGATGTCCTCGTCCACAACGATGATGAACTTGCCGAGATTGGGAGCAAAGGCGGCGGCGCCGTTCAAGGCCTGCCACGGCTCCGAGGGAAAGGACTTTCTCATTCTGATGACGATGTACGGCGCACTCCCGCAGCTTTCGAGGAACGCCACGTCGAGGATGCCGGAGATGTTGCAATCGTGTTTCAGAAATTTGTAAACGGCGGCCTCGCTGCCGACCTGCCGGAGTTTGCTGCTCTCGCTGGGCGGAAACTGGCTGAGGAAGGCGTTGTAAATGGGGTTCCTGCGGTGGGAAATACAGGTAATATTGAAGAAGGGTTCCGTGCCGGGCATTCCCATGTAACCCGTAAATTCCCCGAAGGCCCCTTCGGGCTCCATGGCATCCACGGGGAACTCGCCTTCGATAACGATTTCCGCCGTCGCCGGAACCTCGATGTCCACCGTATTGCATTTGACCAGTTCCACCGGCTCGCCGGCAATCCCGCCCGCCACGGCGTATTCGTCGATGCCGAAGGGAATCTTTGCCGTGGCGGTAAGACCGACATTCGGGGTCGGTCCCAGGACAATGGCGGCCTGCAAAGGCCTGCCCAGCTTCCTGCATTTTTCCCAGTGCATGCGCAGGTGTTGCGTGCCCCGGGACAAGACCCCCAGGCGCGTGGCGCTCTTCACCATGGACCGGTAATTTCCGATATTCCTGATGCCCGTCTCCGGATCTTTGGATACCCAGTTTGCGGCCGTAAGGTACGGGGCGTTGTCGAATCCGGGGGTGGAAATGGGAAGGGGGAACTCCGCCATCCCCCCGTGTTCGAGAAGCTTGTCTCCCCGGTGAACCTCCTCCTGCACCGGCCCCGTTTTCACCAGCCGGGCATCGAGGGGATTCAAGAGGGCCCTGGTCCATGTCTCGGCGATCTCCCGGGGCCCGCAGTTCATTGCCAGGCCGTAAATCTCCCGCGACGCGGCATGAATGGCGACCGCCACCGGGATGGGGTATTTCTTCCCCTTGACGTCGACCACGTTCTCGAACAAAAAACCCCGGCGCTGTGATTCCGGAAGCCCCCGGAACTGCCACCGGACCAGGGGATGGAGTTCCGTGTCCTTGTTTATCTCCCGCCGTATCCGTACCAGCTTCCCCTTCTCCTCCAGGAATTTGAGATATTCCCTCAGATCTCGGTAGTAGGCCATATTAATCTCCCTCTCAACGCTGTAAATTTTCCCAGATAATGGAGTAACCCTGACCGCGCCCCACGCACATGGTCACCAAGCCGTATTGTGCCTGCGGGTTCTCCTTGAACAGCCCGGCCAGGAAAGCTACGAGGCGGGGACCCGACGACGCCAGGGGATGGCCGTAGGCGATTGCGCCTCCCCATTTGTTCACCCGCGGATCATCCCACTTCATACCCATGCGGTCGAGAAAGTACAGGGCCTGGACGGCAAAGGCCTCATTCATCTCAACGATGTCTATGTCGTCCATGCTCAGTCCCGCCTTCTTGAGAACTTGCTGCGTTGCCGGCACGGGCGCGGTCCCCATGATGGTGGGATCCACCGCGGCCACGGCGGAGGCGATCCAGCGCATTTTGGGCTTGATGCCCAGTTCCCCGGCCTTCCGCTCACTCATGAGAAGGACCGCGCCGGCGCCGTCATTTAATCCGGACGCATTGCCCGCGGTCACGTTGCCGTTTTCCTTAAAGGGGGTTTTCAGTTCCCGCATCGCCTCCAATGTGGCGCCCGGCCTGGGCTGCTGATCTTTGTCGGCCACGATCCGCGTCCCATCGGCCAGTTCCACCTCCAGGGGAACAATCATGTCCTTCATCTTGCCCGCTCCGATCGCCGCGTCGGCCTTGCGCTGGCATTCCACCGTATACCGGTCCGCCATCTCCCGCGTGAATTCCGGAAACCGCTCATGGATGTTCTCCGCCGTCTGGCCCATGTTCAGGGAAGAGGGCCCGCCCATGACTTCCACGGCACGGGGATGGGGATCGCGCATGAACCCCATGGGGAGATGCCCCATGTGCTCCACGCCGCCCGCCAGAATACAGTCCGCCATGCCCGACGCGATATGGGTCACCCCAAAGCTGACGGCGGTAAGGCCCCCAGCGCACATGCGGTCGATGGAGCAACCGGGAACGCCGTATCCCCAATCGGCCAGCATGGTCACCACCCGCCCCAGCGTTCCCCCCTGCTCCTTCATCTGGTTGGTCGCGCCCCAGAGACTGTCTTCGATCATGTCGGGCGTCACCGGGGGGTTGCGTTCGATCAGGGCCTTCAGCAAGGGAACCACCAAATCATCGGCCCTCGTCTTCCAGAAAATCCCTTTATCTCCGGCCTTGCCGAAGGCCGTTCTCACCGCATCAACGACTACCACTTCGTTCAGTTCTCGTGCCATCAGCCTTTAGCTCCCCTCATTTGCATGTATATTCCGGCTTCCTCTTCTCCACTAAGGCGCGCGCACCCTCTTTCATGTCTTCATAGTGAACCAGCCGTTCTCCCATTCACACCTCCTTCCTCGCGCCGTCGCTGTGGTAGTGAAACCAGCCCGTGCCCGTCTTGCGACCCAACTGCCCCGCCTTGACCTTGCGTCTCAAAAGCTGCGGAGGATAGTAGCGCATATCCTTGCCGTCTTCATAGATGGCCGTCAGCGCTCCCAACGATACATCCAGACCCACCATGTCTCCCGTTTCAAAGGGGCCCATTTTCCTTCCAAACGCAATTTTGACCCCTTTGTCAATATCGTCCACGGTTCCAATGCCCTGCTCCACCAGGCGAATGGCCTCCACATAGCTCACCAGATTGATCCGATTCAGAAGAAACCCCGCCCCGTCGCTCTCCACCCGGATGGGTTCCTTGCCCAGGGCTCGAACAAAATCCACCCCCCGCTGCATGGACTCCTGCGAGGTGCTCACCCCTTTGACCACCTCCACTGCTTGCATCAGAGAAGCAGGATTGAAGAAATGAAGACCGACGACCTTGTCGGGACGCTTGGTCACGGCCGCGATTTCCGTTATGGGAATGGCGGACGTGTTGCTTGCCAGGAGCGCGTCCGCCTTGCAAACCGTATCCAGTTTGGCAAATATTTCCCTCTTCACGTCGAGTTTTTCGAAAACCACTTCAATAGCCAGATCCGCCTCGCGGGCTTGAGAAAAATCCGGGCATGGCGTAATGCGATTCAGGATCGTCTCCCTCTGCTCGGACAATTTCCCCTTCTCCACAAGCTTGCCCACGGACCAGGAAATATTTTTCAGACCCTTGTCTATCGCCTCCTGGCTCACATCGTTTAAAAGCACCTGCATGCCGGACTGCGCGCACACCTGGGCGATTCCACCGCCCATCAAACCGGCGCCGACGACAAATACCTGTTTTATGCCCACTGGTTCACCCCTTCTTCTCGTGTCCGATTACCGATCACGCCATTACCCATTCCGCGGCGCGCTCATATCCCCAATTCCCGGGCGATGGCCAGGCGGCTCATCTCCGCGGTCCCTTCGGTGATGTTCAACATCTTGGCATCCCGCCAGAGCCGCTGTATCGGATATTCCATCATGTATCCATACCCCCCGTGAATGGAAAGGGCGTTCAGCATCAACTGCTGCAGGGTCTCCGTGGCGAAGACCTTCACCATGCAGGCCTCTTTCATGTAGTCCACGCCCTGATCCGCCAGCCATGCCCCGCGATAGGTCATGAGACGCATGATGTCGATGTTGATGAACATGTCGACGAGCTTGAAGGTATTTGCCTGGAACGAGGCAATCGGCTTGCCGAACTGGATCCGATCGTGGGCATACTTGAAAACGATGTCGTAGGCCGCCTGGGCAATGCCCGTTGCCCTCGCCCCGTACGCCAGCCTGCCCGCCTTCAGGGTTGCCATAACCTGCGTGAGGCCCTCTCCTTCCACGCCCAACAGATTTTCCTTCGGGACCTTCACGTCCTCAAAGAAAAGTTCCGCCGTTTCCTGGGAATTATTTCCCACCTTATGCAACTTTCTGGACGTAAAGCCCGGGGTTCCCTTCTCCACGACGATGAGGCTGATGCCCTGTCCCCGTTTTGCCACTTTTTTGGGATCGGTCGTATAGCAGGCAACCGTGACGAAATCGGCGAAGGTCCCGTTGCTGATGAATATCTTGCTCCCGTTGATACGATAGTGATCGCCGTCCCCGACCGCCCTGGTCCGCATGGCGATTGCATCGGAACCCGCGTCCGGTTCCGTCAGGGCAAAGGCCGCAATTTTTTCTCCTTTGACGGCGGGAACCAGGAAGCGCTGTTTTTGCTCCTCGTTGCCGTAGTTGTTGATCGCCCGGAGACCGAGGCCCGAATGCGTCGTGCTCACGGCCCCGGCAATGCCCCCGCATACCTTGTTCAACTCCTCGATCAGGATCATCTCGGTAATCTTGTCGGCCTCGGCAGCCCCGTACTTCTCGGGATAGGTGACTCCCAGATAGCCAAGCTTCCCCATCTTGGGAAAAAGCTCCAGCGGCGTCACACCCGTTTCCTCGGCCTTATCGACCAGGGGGCCGATTTCTGTTTCCGCAAAATTCCGGATTTGATCCCTGAATATGATCTGTTCCTCAGAAAGTGCAAAATCCATCTCACTCACCCATCCTATTTCTATGACAGCCGGAACCCGCGGAACGGGTTCCGGCTGTCATCGCTCATACCTTCTTTAACGCACTGCCGTGCATTCCTCAACGAACCGCGTATCGCTTCATGATCTCCCGATCGGCTTTTCTCGCCTCCTTGAGCAATTCGTCGCTCGCCTCGATCTCCATGCCGAGTAAAACCGGCCCCATGGACTTGCCGGTCTGGTCGAATCGGAGGGTGCAGGTGGCGCCGCCGCCGAGGGCGCGCCGCAGGATGATCTCCAGACTGTCGATATTGGGCAGGCGATAGATTTCCACCGGTCCCTTCGACATCTCCCCGAAATATTCCTTGACCTTTGCCGGCGTGATGGCTTTTTCCAGGAATTCATAGATATTCTTTGTCTTCGCCATGAGTCCGATATTGCTCACATCGCCCTTGTCCCCCGACCGGGCGAAGGCCAGTTCCGCAAGTTTTACCTTCTTCATAATCATTCTACCTCCATCATCTGACTTTCCATCCGTACGAGTTCTCTCGGAACGAGCGAGGGCCACAGCGCAACAACCGGCCTCACATTCATGGGAACGCCGAAACTCGACCCGATGGGACCCATGGTCCACAGATGGGTCGCCTCCCGGCGCACCACCTCCGCTTCCTTATAGGTCTTCGTCCTGCCGGCAATCCTTAAGCCCACTTCATTCATGCCCTTGTCCTTGACGGTCACCGCTGAACCGGGCAGCATGTTTACGCCCATATAATCAATCCGCAGCTCCTGGAACTGGACGCCGCTTTTCTTGAACCGCTCCCGCACCCATTTTTCGGCCCATTTTGCCTTCTCCAGGGCATCGGGCGCAGGGAAGTAGACCAGGCCCTCGCCGATGAAACCGTCCTTGAAACCGATGCACACTTTCAGGGTGTCAGGGCGTTTCTTGCCTTTCATGTTCGTCACCCGCACCCGGTTCCTGCCCTCTTCGGTCAGCTTCAATGCCGTGAAGTCGCCGATGCCGTCGGGCATCATGTAATTGGCGGGGTCCATGATCTCATAGAGGAGATGTTCCTTGACGGTCCACTGGTTCACGATTCCTCCGGAATTGGGCGTCTTCGTGATGACGGCCTCGCCGTTCTCATAAAACTCGGCAATGGGGAATCCGATATCCCAGGGCCGCTCCGAGACTTTCCACATGTTCGACATGCCGCCGGTGACACAGGCGGAACACTCAATAATGTGGCCGACGGTAACGGCGGCGGCGATCAGGTCCGTATACTGGTCGGTGAAATCCCAGCCGAATTCATACATGAGAGGCCCCACGTAGAGGGCATTGTCGGATACCCTGCCCGTAATAATCATGTCGGCGCCGTTCTTCAGCTCCTTCACAATCAGGTCGGCGCCGATGTATGCGTTGGCGGCAACGATCCGGTCCCGGATAGAATCGATATCCTCGGCGCCCGTATCCAGATTCTTGAACTTCCAGCCCTGCGCCCTGATCTCATCCATATAGGGAAGGATGTCGTCGCCGGAGACAACGCCGAGTTTCATCGGGCCCAGTTTCAGCTCCTGGATGATCTTTTTTACCTCCAGCGCCGCCTGGATGGGATTGGCGCCGCCCGCATCGGTGATCATTTTGATCTTGTTGCGCGTCGTCACCGGCAGGAGTCGTTTCGTCCAGGGAATGATATCGGGGATGTACCCCGCTTTCGGATCTTTCTCCTTCATGCGATTCAGGATCGCCATGGTCAATTCGGCAAGGTGATCCAATCCGATATATTGGACCCCGCCCCGTTCCGCCAGTTCCAGAGCCGGATCGAAAATATCGCCCCAAAAGGCGGAGCCGGAACCGATAACAACTTTTTTCATTGCTTTCTCCCTCCTATCGTTTTGCTCTGTTGCAAGCATGTCTGAGTTCTTCTCGAAATTTCGGATGGGCGACGGCAATCAACTCCCCTGCCCGCTCGGCAAGGGACTTGCCCTTGAGTCGCGCAACGCCGTACTCGGTAATCACGAAATCGATATCCGCCCTTCCCACGGTCACCGACGTTCCGGCGTCCAACATTGGAACGATTCGAGAAACCTCTCCCTTTTGCGCGGTGGACGGAAAAACGATCACCGCTTTTCCACCCGGAGAGGCGGCCGCGCCCCGAAGAAAATCGAGCTGCCCCCCCACGCCGTTCACCAGTGTTTCTCCCCGCATTTCCGCATTCACCTGGCCGGTCAGGTCTATCTGGATGCCCGCGGTTACACTTACCAGGTTCCGTATCCGGCTCAGGACGCCGATGTTGTGCGTGTAATCGATGGGACGCAGGGAAACCAGGGGGTTGTTGTCGCAGAACCTGTACAGTTCCACGCTTCCGATAAGTTCTGCCGCCGTCAGCCCGGCGCTTCGCGGCTCTCCGTTTTTTGCCTCGACTGCCCCCGCTTCCACCAGGGCCATCACGCCATCGGAAAACGTTCCTGAATGGAGGGAGAGATTCTTCTTCACCGTCAGCGCCTGGAGGATCGCATCGGGGATATTGCCGATGCCCACCTGTATCGTTGCTCCGTCCGAAACCAGGTCTGCCGTAAATTCGGCGATTTTCCGTTCCACCGTGCCGATGGTGGGGGGAGCAATTGTCGGGATCGGATAGGAAGCCTCCACCACATAATCCACCTGTGAGAGATGCACCAGTGCGTCTCCCAGGGTGCGGGGCATCTGTTCGTTGATCTCGGCAATGACCGTTTTTGCGTTATCCAAGACGGCCTGTGTGTAGCTCGCGCTCACCCCCAGGCTGCAATAGCCGTCGCTAGTAGGAGGCGAGAGTTGAACGAGAGCCACATCCGCCTCGATAATACGTTCCCGAAAGAAGCCGGGAATTTGTGAAAGATGACAGGGGATATACTGCGCATAGCCGTTATTGAGCGCCTCCATCAGCCGGGGACCTACGGAGAAGGTCTTGACGCTGAAATGCGGCGCCATCTCCGGTCCGGCGTAGCCGCAATCACCCATGGGCATCATGGTATACAGCGTGACATTTTCCAAACGATCTTTTGCCCGCACCAACTCCTGCACCAGGGAAAGCGGCTCGGCGCAAACGGGACTTAAGGCAACGCGCTGACCGCTCTGGATCATGGCCACGGCCTCGCCGGCGCTGATTTTCCCCACTTTTGGTTGATTTCCGTATCCCATAATCATTAAGCCGCTACCCCAGACCGGCGATGCCCCCGTCCACGGGTATTACCTGCCCCTGGATGCTGTTTGCCGCATCGGAGGCCAGAAAGACATAAACGGGCGCTACCTCATCCGGTTCGTACGCCTTATGGAGCAGGATCCTGTTTAAGGTCATCTCCTTGAGCTTGGGATCCGAGAGAATCTTGGCCGTCATGTCCGTGGCGATGGCCCCCATGCTCACGGCATTGACCAGGATGTTATGCCTCGACAGTTCCTTCGCACCGCTCTTGGTCAGACCGATGATGCCCGCTTTGGCGGCGGCATAGTTCGGCTGTCCCACCGACCCCTGGATGCCCGCCACGGAGATCACGTTGAGGATCTTTCCCTGCTTCCTGTCGATCATGTGTTTTGCCGCCTCGCGCATGCACAGGAACGTCCCCGTGAGATGAACGGCGATCACGCAATTCCACTGATCGAGGGTCATCTTGTGGAGCATCGCCGGCGCCGAATTTCCCGCGTTGTTCACCAGGATGTCCAGCTTGCCGAACGTGTCAACGGCGGCCTGGACCATGCCGATTACGTCCTGCTCCCGGGAAATATCCCCCTCGTAGGCAATTGCCCTGCGTCCCCCGCGATCAATCTCCTGCGCCACTTCCCGGGCGGGACCGTTCCCCTCCTTCGCCGGGATATCGTTCACCAGGACATCGGCGCCTTCCCGGGCAAATGCCAGGGCGATGGCCCTTCCCAATCCTCTTCCGGCGCCTGTTACCAGCGCCGATTTGCCTTCCAGGATCATTAATCAGTACCTCTCCGCTTCATAAATGGTCTGTCGGTTACTTCCAACCCAAGGCATTGTTCGCAATGATGAGCCGTTGAATATTGGAGGTTCCTTCCCCCGCCGTCATCAGCATCACGTCCCGATAGAGTCTCGCCACCGCATACTCCGAAGAATAGGTGTAGGCGCCATGGATCTTCGCCGCTCCGATGACGGCACGGACCGCCGCTTCCGAGGCGAAGAACTTGGCAATCGTGCTTTCCGTCGAACTGGGACGCCCCTGATCCTGCAGCCAGGCGGCGCGATAGACGAGCAACCGGGCGGCATCGATTTCGGCAACCATATCCGCGATGATCTGTTTGTTCATCTGGAAATACCCGATCTTCTGTCCGAACTGCTCCCGCTCATTGGCATACTTGAGGGCGGCATCGACCGCCGCCTGGCCGATTCCCAGGGACCGGGCGGCGATATTGGCCCTTCCATAGGTAAGCGAGCTTTCCGCGATTTTAAAACCCTGGCCTTCTTCGCCGATCAGGTTCTCCTTCGGCACCTTGCAGTCTTCGAAAACGATCTCGCCCGTATCGGAAGAGCGCACACCCAGTTTATCCTTGATGGCGATCCCCTTCAAACCCCGCATGTCGCTTTCGATGATGAACGCGGAAAGCCCCTTGTGACGCTGGCTGGAATCGGTCTTCGCGAAGCAGACCCCCACGTCGAACGTGGAGGCATGGGTAATCCACATCTTCGATCCGTTCAGAATATAATGGTTCCCGTCGCGGATGGCCTTGGTTTCAATGCCCGCCACATCGGTCGCCGCATTCGGTTCCGTAACCGCAAAACAGCCAAGCAGTTCCCCGCTGATGATGCCCGGCAGATATTTCTTCTTCTGCTCCTCGTTCCCGTTCAACAGGATGGTCATGGGACAGGTGCCGCTCTGCATGTTCAGACAGCACGCCAGCCCCAGGGACGCCCTTCCCAGTTCTTCCGCAACGATAATGTTGGCCAGGAACCCAAGCTCCGTGCCGCCATACTGTTCCGGAAAGGGGGACGCGAAAAAACCGAGATCGCCCATCTGACGGATAACGTCGCGGGGGAAATGCTCGGTTTTCTCCCACTCTTCGGCAAAGGGCGTCACTTCATTTGCGCAGAACTTTTTCACCGTATCTCTGATTTGTACATGCTCAGGCGCTAAATCAAAATCCATCTTCTTCACCTCTTAATTCATCTGCGATTTCCTCTGCGGGTATGACGGTGACCTCAACTCTCCAGTCCCAGGAATCTCAAGGCATTGTTGCGCAGGATATTTTCCCGGTACTTGTCCTTCATCTCCATCTTCATGATCTGATGTTTTCCATGCTTCAGTCCCAGACCGTTGGTGCCCCACATTACCTTGCCGTTCCCCCGTCCGCTCGTCATGAAACTGATCAACTCGGGATCCAGGTTTTCCGGCATATAGGCGGAGATATCGCCATAGACATTCTCATGCTTCCAGACGAGGTCTATCCACTCCTTGATCCAGGGGAAACCGGTATGGGAGAGGTTGATCTTCAGGCTGGGGAAGTCCAGGACGACTTCATCAACAGCCATCGGGTTTCCCACCCAGCTCGGAAGGGCCTCTGCGGAATGCCCCGCCTGCATGGACACGGGAATCTTCAGCGACTCGCAGAGTCCGTACAGGGGATAGAGCTTCTTGTCGTTAAAGGGGATACCGAAACTGATGCTGTGCAGGTAGACGAACTTAAAGCCGTATTCCTTCACCGCCTTTTCGATGTCATCGAGGCTTTCCTTGATCCGGAAGGGATTGTATCCCGCAGCGCCGATGATCCTGCCCTTGCTTCTCTTCACCAGATCGTTTACCTGGTCGATGGTGAAATCGAAGATCAGCTTAAAACTTCTCCGGTAGGACCACATTTTCACCGCGGCCATACAGACCCGGTCGTACCCTTCCGCATCCATCGCCGCGATGAAGGCGTCGAGGGACTCATAGGGATAAAATGCCGTGCCATAGAGGTGCTTGTGTTTTTCCAGCTCTTCCGGGGTCTGGGGAAAACGTCCCAGAGGAAAGAACGGTTTGAAGGTGGTCGTACAAACCTTGCGCCACTCCTCCCATTCATTGAAGTTGTACGGCACATCCTTCACCTGGTTCGGATAATTCATAATGTCGATCGTTCTAATGTCTTCCATAATTCCTCCTACTTCCCCTGATATTTCGGTTTCCTTTTTTCGTTAAAAGCGGCAACCCCTTCCCGCCGGTCCTCGGTATGGTAACAGATCTCGGAGGCCTCCCGATCAAAGGCCAGGGCGAGTTGATGTTCCGCCCCCTGATTGATGCCCTTCTTGATCTGCCGGACCGCAACGGGACCGTTTTCCGCGATCATCTCCGCCGTTTCCATGGCGCAAGCGATGAGTTCCTGCGAGGTCGTCACGCGGTTGTAGAGGCCTATCCGCGCACCTTCCTCGGCCGGGACGATTCTTCCTGTCAGAAGGATCTCCTTGGCTATACCCAATCCCACAATAGCCGGCAGCCGTTGACAGGCTCCGGCAGCGGGGGTGATCCCCCACTTGACCTCCGTCTGGCCGAATCGCGCATTTTCCGAGGCAATCCTCATATCGCAGATCAGCGCAATCTCCGCCCCGCCGCCAAGCGCCAGGCCGTTGATCGCTCCGATCAAGGGCTTGCCTATTCCCTCCAGCCGTCGAAACAGGGGGAAGATGACGAATTTCCGCAGGGCATTGACGTCCTCGTCGCTCATGCCGTTGCGCTCCCGTAAATCAATCCCCGCGCAGAATGCCTTTTCGCCGGCCCCCGTGACAACAGCCACGCGGATTGCATCGTCCCGTTCGATCGCATCAAGCGTTTCACTCAGTTGCGAACACAGGGCGCCGTTCAAGCTGTTCATCGCCTCCGGACGGTTCAACGTGATGAGCGCCACATGCCTCTGTTTGGAGAGAAGCACCGGTTCCTTATCTTCTGAGGTCTTCCTATCCACGTTTTTCTCCTACTTGTTTTTCCAGACCGGTTTGCGCTGCTCCAGGAAGGCGGCGACACCCTCCTGGTGATCCTCCGTGCTCATGATAAGCGCCAGCACGTCGAGGAGATATTCCAGCGATGTATCAAAGTCCATCTCCCGCATGGTGTAGTAGGAATCCCTCCCCAGGCGCATCACGGCCGGGCTTTTCTTGCTGAGCTTGCGCGCCAGATCCGTCACCGTTTGTTCCAGTTGATCGTGGGGGACGACGCGGTTGACCAAACCGATCCGCTCGGCCTCGTTTGCATCGATCGTATCTCCCGTAAGCAGGAGTTCCAGCGCCTTCTTCTGTCCCAGGATTCGCGACAGCGACGCGGATACCATGCACGGCCAGATGCCCACGTTGATCTCCGGCAACCCGAATTTCGCCCGTTCGGAGGCTATGGTAATATCCGGGTATATGGCCAGGCCGCACCCGCCCGCCAGGGCCAGGCCGTTCACCGCCGCAATGGACGGTTTGTGCAAATCGACAAACACCTTGGATAAGTCCGCAAAGGCCCGAAAAACCTCCCGGCTCTCGAGGGGAGTAAGACCGCTGAAGTCCGCCAGATTCGCCCCGGCGCAAAAGGCCTTGTCGCCGGCCGCCTGGATAATGACCACCCGGACGGACTCATCGTCCCTGGCCCGGTGCAGGGCATCCGCCACCTCTTTCATGCCGGCAATGCTCAGGCGGTTCATCTTTTCCGGGATATTCAACGTCACCCGTGCAATTTCGTCTTCGACGCCATAGAGGATGTCTTGATAACCCATCTTGTGCACCTTTATTCCGGGGACACCATGCGTGATTTCGGAGAAATTCGCATGGTGTCCCTGTAATGTTGCAGTTACTTCCGGGGATACTTGTAGAACCCTTGCCCGGTTTTCATGCCCAGCATTCCTGCGGCCACCATCGTCCTGAGACGGGGCGGAGGGGCATAGGCCGGTCCGTAATTCTTTGCCAGATCTTCCGCCGCGTGGAGCATGACATCCAGACCGATGACATCCATCAGCTCCAGGGGCCCCATGGGATGATTGAAGCCTCCCTTTATGGCGGCGTCGATATCGTCCGCCGTGGCTACGCCCTCGACCAGCGTCTGGATGGCGGCCATGCCGAAGGGACACCAGACGCGGCTGGTGATAAATCCGGAAGAGTCCGCCACGTTAATGGCAAGCTTGCCGCACTTCTTTAAAATGACATTCATGGCCTGCACCGTATCGTCGGACGTGTTCAAGCCGCGGATCACCTCCACCAGCTTCATGACCTGCGCCGGACTGTGGAAGTGGGTGCCGATGACCTTGTGGGGACGCTTGGTGGCGGCTGCAATTTCGCTGATGCACAGGGCGGAGGTGCACACGGCCTGGATCGTATGGGCGGGCAGCGCCGCATCCATCTGGGCGTGGATTTTTTTCTTCAGCTCCATGTTTTCCGGCACTGCTTCCTGCGCCAGATCGGCATCCTTCGCCTCTTCGATGCCTTTTACCGGCTTGATCCGGCCGAGCAGTTCCGCCTTCTTCGCCTCTTCCAGCTTGCCCTTAGCGACCGCCTTCCCCAAAAACTTGTCAATACTGTCTATTCCCTTCTTGACGACGTCCGGGGAAACATCGGTGACGTACACCTCACAGCCGCCCTCGGCATAGGTTTGCGCAATGCCGGAACCCATCAGACCCATACCGACAACCAGGACTTTCTTGATTTCCATTGTTCAAGCACCTCCTTCTATTTTCTTCTGCAATCGCAAATAAAACGCACGACGTTATCCTACGCATCCCGTTCCGATCGAACGAGCGCCACACCCGCCATTCCTCCACCGCCGCACAGGCAGATCAATCCATATTCGCCCTTCTTCAGCACGTGGGCCAGATGAACCGTCAGCCGAATGCCGCTGTATCCCGTCGGGTGTCCAAGGGCGATGCATCCCCCGTGCGGATTGAGCTTTTCCCGGTCTTTCCAACCCATCATCTTCTCGGCGGCAAGCACGACGGTGGCAAAGGCCTCGTTGATTTCCACGTATCGTATGTCATCGATGGTGAGCCTGTTGCGCTCCAGGATCCGGGGGATGACCACGCCCGGTCCCTCGGGGAAGTCTGCGGGTTCAAGGCCGGAGAATAAAAAGTCCACGTAATGCAGCAAGGGCTTCCTCCCCAATTCTTCGGCCTTCCCGCGGGACATCATCAGCATGGCGCCCGAACCGTCCGTAATCCCGGACGAGCTGCCGGCGCTGACCGTCCCGTTCTTCCTGAATGCCACGGGGAGCTTCATCATCGCTTCCAGGGAGGCATCTTCCCGGTAGCACTCGTCCTTGGCGAAGGTTACTTCTTCCTTCCTCCCGCCCTTCTTTACCGTGACCCGCACCGGGGCGATCTCCGCGTCAAAAATGCCTTCAGCCCATGCCCTGGCCGCCTTCTGATGACTCTCCACCCCGATCTGCTCCTGCTCTTCCCGGGTGAAGCCGAATTTTTCATTTGTGCGTTCCGCCGTTTCTCCGGCGCCGAGCCCCGTATATTTGTCGGTCAGGTAGAGAAACCCGTCATCGATCGTGATATTCTGGAGCCTGAATCCCTGCCACCGGGCGCCCCGCAAGAGATGCGGAATATTGCTCATGCTCTCCGCCCCGCCAACCACGGCCACCGCGGTCTCTCCCGTCCGGATGGACAAACTCGCCAGATGCTGCGCCTTGAGGCCCGCCGGGCATACCATGTTGACCGTGTGGGCCGGGACACTGACCGGTATGCCGCCGAACAGGGCCATGTTTCTGGCCGGATTCGTTCCTGTTCCATCCTGCCGCGTATGGGACATTACCACTTCGTCGATCACCCGAGGATCGATTTTTGATCGCTCCAGGAGCGCCTTAATCGAGAGCGCTCCCAGTTGATACACCTCGAGCTCCCGCAAGCTGCCCCCAAATTTTCCGATGGGTATTCTGACGGCATCGGTAATAACCACATCCTCGTAGGAAAGTAATTTGTTCTTCATGATGAAAAGACCTCTCTATCTTCATGTGCAGCGGGCGCCTGCCGTCCCCACCATGACATCTTCATTATCCTGGTTCGTGATGCGGACCTCGCAGATTACCACTTTTTTCCCCTCTTCCACTTTCCGGTCAATAACCCTGGCACGGGTACACAGCGTGTCTCCAGGCCGCACCGGCTTGGTCAACCGGAGATCCACCGTTCCCCCCACGTACCACCCTTCGCCAAACTCCCGGGCCATTAATTCGGATATGTAGGCCATGCACTGGTATCCCGGGGCGATCGTCCCCTTAAAGGGCGTCTTCCTGGCGTACTCGACGTCCACGTGGATGGGATTGTAATCCTCCGCCGTGCTCACATAGGCGTTGATCTTTTCCTGCGTCATCTTTTTTATGAGCGGCGCATATTCATCTCCGCTGTGCACTTCATCAAACTTTTTCCCCCACTGCATGGTCTTCCCTCGTCGGATTCCCCGTTGCTATTTTGACCAAATGGGCGTTAGCCAACTCGTCGCCACCTTTTCGCCTTTTTTGTTAAATACCTCTGACTTTAAGAGAACGAATTTTCTCCCCTTCTTTTCATATTTGTCTTCCACAACGCTTTTTATCAGCAGTTCCTCGTCCGGCCGCACGATACCGGTGAATTCATACCGCTGGTACGCCTGTATCAAGCCCGGCGGTATCACCCGCCCCATGGGCCTGATGAGGTTGCTGACCGTGGTATAAATGGCCATGGAAATCGGAGGCGCGATCCGACCGCCGAAGGGAGATTTTCTTGCATACTCCTCGTCCAGGTAGAGCGGATTGAGATCATCAATGCCCTCCAGGTATTTCTCCAGGATTTCCGAGGTAATGGTATAGGTGATATCGGGCAACTGCATGCCCTTCACAATATCGTCGTACACCCATTCCCGTTTTGCGTTCTCTTCCATGTCAAACCCCTGCCCTCGAAATAGCGAGCCCTGCCAGGTTGCTAAAAAAGATCGTCCAGATCCGCATTCCCCGGAGGCATACCGCCGCTCTTCTTCATGTATTGCTGAACAAGCTGTCGTTCCTTCATGGTGAACAGGGGATCTTCTTCGCAATCGAAATAACAGGCCGCACCGCCGACTTTACATTCTTCCAGCAGGGCCTCACGGAGATTTTCCGCGCCGCTGATCTTGTGTATTTCCTTTCGTTCGTTGTAAAGCACGTAAACTCCCTCCGTCGCGGGAAGGTCTTGAATATTCTCCACCGCCAAAATCACGCAGCGTTCGGGAGGCATTACCGCCGGCTTAATCCGGAACCTCGCATCGCATCCCAGGCACCTCTGCGCCTCGGTACAGGCAGTTTGTTCATCGAAGCCGAGATTAACCTCGGGGAAATTATTGATTCGTTTGTCGACACCGAGCATGGGCATCGGCGTCCGACTTTTGTCGGCATACCGGGATCGTATCTCCGCCAACGGAGGGACTGTCTGCGTTTCGGGAAAAGCCTGACTGATATTTCCGTCGCCGCCGAAAAATTTATCCAGGAGAACAGCTCCCTGCCTGCCGCCGGCAATTGCATCAATGACCGTCCGGGGACCGGTCAACAGATCGCCTCCGATAACGATCCCCCGCGCGGCATCAACCTCGGCCGCGAGTCGGCTGCCTGAAACATCGGAGGGAATATCGATTCCTCCCGGAATTTCCGATTTTTGTCCGATGGCGGTGATGACCGCGTCAAACTGCACGGTATATTCGCTCCCCTGCCGGGGAACGGGACGACGTCTTCCGCTTTCATCGAGATCTCCCATGTCCATGCGTACGAATTCGACGTTCAACCCTGTTGCAGTCTTCTCAATCTTTCGGGGGCTTACCTGATACTCAATCCGGACGCCTTCTTCAAGGGCGGCAGCTATCTCTTCTTCGTGGGCAGGCATTTCATCACGGGTTCGGCGATAGAAGAGGGTTACCTCTTTTCCGCCTACGCGAAGAGCGCTCCTTGCCGAATCCAGCGCAACGTTGCCTCCACCGATAACGGCGACCCGTTCTCCCAGGGGCTTCTGACGACACTGGTTGACCGTTCTCAAGAAGGTGACGCCGTCTGCGACTCCATCGGCATCCTGGCCCGCGATGCCCAGGCTGACTCCCTGGTGAGCGCCCACGGCAACGAAAATCGCCTGGAAACCCTCTGCAAAGAGTTCGTCCGTTGATTCCACCCGGCAACCGGTCTTGATCTCAACACCCGTGTCCGCTATTGCCTTTATTTCACGATCGAGCACCTGCCGGGGAAGCCGGAAGGCGGGAATGCCGACCCGGAGCATACCCCCTGCCTCCGGCAAGGATTCGAAGACCGTCACCGAATGCCCCAGAGCGTTCAGGTAATAGGCCGCGGTTAAGCCCGCCGGCCCCGAACCTATCACGGCAACGGTTCGTCCCGTTTTTTCCCTGACGGGGAATGGCGGATATGATTGTTCGTCCAGGCCCGTGGCCGCCCTCTTGAGCGCGCAGATGGCCACCGGCTGATCGATCTCTCCCCTCCGGCAGACCGTCTCACAGGGGTGAAAGCAGACCCGTCCCAAAACGGACGGGAAAGGAACCTTCTCCCGAATAACGCTCGCGGCCTCCTCGAACTTCTCTTCCGCAATGAAACGGACATAGCGGGGAACATCAATCTCGGCAGGACACTGATTCCTGCAGGGAACCAGATTGACCTCCCGTTTCCCGGCACGATGATCCTTGTCCCCCAGGGCGCCCGTGGGACAGACCTCGACGCAGAAGCCGCAAAATTGGCAACCGGATTCCCTGAGGGTAGACGACTTGCTGCCCACCGTCACCCGGCCGTTTTCAACGGTGAAGCAGAGGGCCTCTGCGCCCTTGAGCTCCTTGCATGCCCGCACACAACGCAGACATCCGATGCAGAGCTCATAGGCCCTTTGTATCAGCGGCTCCTGATCGGCCCGCTGGATATTCTGCGGCGGCATATAGGGCGGCAGGCCTTTTTGTATGCCGATAAAATCGGCAACCTTCTGGAGCTCGCACACGCCGAACTTGCCGCAACAGCGTTCAGCTTCAGGAATCTGGAGGGAGCAGATCCTGCGATCGCAGCCAGCCGCCTGGGCGCACACGAGGCAGACATGGGGATGCGTTTCTAAAATTTTGGCGATATGCTCTTCCCTGGCCTTCTTGACCGAATCGGCGGCGGTGCTCACCGACATCCCCGCCTCGGCCGCGGTCCTGCAGGACTGGACCAACCCCTGTTGTCCCTGAATCTCCACCAGACAAAGGTTGCACCCCGGGAAAGGCACACCCTCCTCCCCCGCATGCGGATAGCCGCATTGGTATGCCGTTTTAACGGACAGTATCTCAGCGGAGGGGGAATCCAACTGGGGATGGCAACAGAGATGGGGGATATAAATCCCCGCGTCCAGGGCGGCCGACAAAACGCTCGTTCCCGCCGCCGCCTCTATTGTTCGGCCATCGATCGTAATTTCAATCATTGATGAACCCGGTAACCCTGGAACTCGTTCGCTATTTCTTTGACTTTTCGTAAAGAGCCTTGCCGAAAAGGGCGCCGCCGATCGCCCCGGCGAGCTGGGTATCGACTTTTGTGTCCTTGTAGATCTCGAATCCCAACTCCTTCTCCAATCTTCTTACGATCCCGATATTTTTTGCGCTGCCGCCGGTGATGACAAATTCTTTTTGAATATCGATCGCCTTCACCTGGCTGGCGATCCGGTGGGCCATGGCGGAGCAGTACGCGGCCAGCACCTTGGGAACCGACCACCCGCTCTTGATGAGGCCGATGGCCTCCGTCTTGGCAAAAACCACGCAGGTCGTGCTCACGGGAGGCGGCTCTTCTTCAACCTCGAAGGACATTTCTCCCACCTTGCCGATCGGCACCTTGAGGAGATCGGCGATCACCTCCATGCCCCGCCCCGTCCCTGCGGCGCATTTTTCGTTCATGATGAAGTTGAGGACCTTTCCCTGCTCGTCAACGCTGATGGCCTTCAAGTCCTGACCGCCCATGTCCATGACGGTGCGAACCTTGGGACCGTACATGTAGTTCGCCCCGCGCGCGTGGCAGGCGATTTCGGTAATCGCCCGATGGGCAAAGGGAACCCGAACACGGCCGTAGCCGGTTCCGACGATATAATGGATATCCTCCAGTTTCATTCCGGGAACGGCATCGAGAGCCATTTGCATGACGTTCTTCGCGCTCTCGCGGCTATTGTAACCGGACCGGGTGTTCCCGTAGGCAAACAATACTCCGTCCGCCAATATGACGGCCTGCGAACTCACGGACCCTACGTCGACTCCGGCGGTCAGAATCTTTGCATCCTTAAAATCTTTATTGGGATCCTTCCAGCTTCCCTCATCCCATCGCCAATATTCAACCGCTTTTTCTTCTGTATCAGCCATTGTATCTTCTCCTAATCTCAATCTCGCATGCATTCGCTTACGTTTCTTTTCGCTACCCCTCTTTTTGGGCCGCCAGGACGGCTATCCCCAGTGCGGAAACAAAGAGCGGGTCCGGCAAAACAGTGGCCTCCATGCCGAGGCCGTCTTTAATGGATTTCACAAGACCCTTATTCATGACCGCACCGCCGATAAGAGCCACTTTTTCTTCCATCCCGACTCTCTTGGCCATTGAGGTAAGCCGCTCGGATATGCCGTCGTGGACCGCCCGGCAGATAT
>CAZTLA010000026.1:0-25703 GCA_964614365.1 uncultured Syntrophales bacterium
CGGGCACGGTACATCTGGAGCGTGCCCACGATGGTGCCGCCGCCCGGAACGTTCTGGATGATCACGGTGCTGCCCGTATTCCTCTCAATGTACGGCGCTATCATCCGCGCGTAGGCGTCGTACCCTCCGCCCGGTCCATAGGGAACGATCAGGACCAGTATCTTTCCCTTGTAGAAGGCCGCCTCCTGCGCCATCGCCGCTTTATCCGCACCCGGCTGACTCACGGCGCCCAGCGCCCTGCCGCTCACAAGCATCACCAGCGCCAGAACAAGCATCAGACCCTGCATTCCTTTTGTCTTCTGCATACATGCCCTCCCTCTTCATAGTAGTGAAAACAACCACCCGCGGTACAGTATCACCCGAAATGCCACTTCCATAAGCAGGTACATCACACCGGTGGCAATGCCTGCAATGGCGATGGTCAGCGGCCAGCGCTCCCGCGCCCAGACGCGCAAATAAAACAGCAGGAAAAGCGGCGTCGCCACCAGAAAGCCCGCCAGCCATATCAGCGCAATGAACAAAACAAACCATGCGGCCATCTTCATTTCCTCGCCGAAGGGCGCATCGATCTCGAAACTGTCTTCCGCACCGCCCTCCGCCGGACCCTTCTCGATCCGGGGGTGACGGCAGATGATCCACAGATGGATCGCGGTCAAGGCCGTCGCCGGTACGAGCAACAACAGGGGCGCCAGGCGGGCGCGGGCGCCGTACTGCCAGGTTGCGGCGAACAGCAGGACGAAAAACAGGAGCAGGACCCCGGTAAAGATTTTTTCCGCATTACGCATGCGCTTCCCTCCCTTTCCGCCGACGGGCGAGCAGCGCCGGCAGTGCGAGCCCCAGCACGATCAGGATGAGGATGGTGAAGGCGATGGGCCGCAGAAAGAAGAAGTTGTCGAACAGCTGCACCGAAAGATGAAAGTTCAGTTCCGCGGCCTTCCCCAGCACCACGCCGACCAAGAGCGGCGCCCGGGGATAGCGCGTCTTGATCATCACGTACCCCAGGAGTCCAAAGACAAACGTTGCCACCACGTCATAAAAACTGTTCCTTACCCCGTACGATCCGAGGAAGCACAGCAAAACAACAAGCGCGGACAGTATGGGGCCGCGGATGAGGGTGAGGCGGGCAAGCGGAGCGGCAAAGGCCATGCACAGCGCGGCGCCGATGATGTTCGCCAGTGCCAGGATCATGATCATGCCGTAAATGAGGTCCAGGTGCTCCTTCAGCATCCCCGGCCCCGGATCGATGCCTTTCACCATAAAGGCCCCCAATAAGAGCGCCATGCCGGCGCCGCCTGGTATCCCAAACCCCAGCGTCGGCACGAGGTTGCCTCCTTCCTTGGCGTTGTTGGCGCTCTCGGGGGCGATCACCCCTTCCACGTTCCCCTTTCCGAATGTCTCGGGACTGCGGGAGACCTGTTTGGCGAAACCGTAGGTGATGAAGCTCGATACCGTACCGCCCATGCCGGGAATGACGCCGATGGTGGCGCCGATGGAACTGCAGCGCAGGATCAACCACCACTTCCGGAAACAGATGGCGATGCCTTCCCAGAGGTCGGCGACGGTGCCCACCGTTTCGATGGTGCGCGCCAGTCCCTTTCCCCTCATCGTGCCCACGGAGATCATCTCCCCGATGGCAAACAGGCCGACCGTCAAAGGGACCAGCTCGATCCCGTCAAAGAGGTACAGGGTGCCGAAATTGTAGCGGGCATCGCCGGTCTGGGGTTCAAAACCGACCATGGCAAACATCAATCCCATGATCCCGCTGATCACGGCTTTCATCGGGGAACCGGTTCCCAGGGAAGCGATGTAGGAGATGCCGAGCATGATGAGCATAAAGATCTCCGGCGGACCAAAGGACATGACGATCGGACGGATCAGCGGAATCATGATCAGGAGAAAGACCGCCGCGAAGACGCCGCCCATGGCCGAGGACATGAAGGCCGCCCCCAGAGCGACGCCGGCCTTTCCGTTGCGGGCCATGGGATAGCCGTCGAAGCAGGTGGCCGCGCAGGCGGCCTCGCCCGGACAGTTGATCAGGATGGAGGTGATGGCGCCGCCCGTATTGATGACGGCATGTGCGCCGAGGAGCAGGGCAAAGGCATCGAAGGGCGAGAGCTTATAGACAAAGGGAATGAGGATTGCCAGCGCAAAAACGCCCCCCAGACCCGGCAGAAAGCCGATGATGGTCCCGAAGATGACCCCGATCATGAGCAAGCCGACGGCCGAAGGGGTAAAAACTTCGGCAAACCCTTTGAGCATCATCTCCATACGGCGCCCCCTCCGGTGTCTGTTATCGTTCTATGACTTCGCTCCCGGCAGCGGCGGCATCTGCATGGTCACGCCCTCCTTCGCCAGCTCATCGGCAAACAATCTCCGCACTCCCGGATCCTCGTCCTCGTACTCAATCTGATCCCCGCCCTCCTTGATGCTGACCTCGCACATCTCCGTCCGGCGTCCGGTACGGAACTTCAATCCTTCCCAGCGCAGGGCAAGATACCGGGCGGGGGCTTTCCCCGTATTGAAATGCTGATGAAACCACTGGTCGGGCGGAACCACAATACTGCCGGCATGCCAATCAAACTTTTGCGGCGGCATCCCCTCTTTCCACATGAGCGTGTACCCCTTGCCGCTCAAGATGATTACATGGGCGCCGGGACCGTGGCGGTGGGCCTTCTTGTAGGTGCCGACCGGAAACTCTGAAATGTGGGAGCAGAGGGTATTGTCGGCTATCTCGAAATAGACGTTCTTGCCGCCCGCGCCCCGTTCCCCCCAATCCTGAAGCTGAAACGTTCTTACATCGGGAACGAAATTCGTTTCCCAGACCCTCCCCGGGTGCGCTGTTCCCTTCCCGCTGAAATAATCCTCTTCCGCTTCCGCATTGTAGCGGTCGCTGAACAGGAAGGGGTTGTTGAACACAAAATCGTGATTGTGGAAGAGGTTGATTACGGTAGGGGCGGTGGTGACGGCGAGGTACTTGACGGGTTTATCCCTCTGGGTGTTGAAATGCTGATGCCAAATGTTCAAGGGAGGCGAGAACAGGCTCCCCTCCTGCCACTCGATAAATCGCTGCGGTCCTCCCTCATGCCAAAAGGTGGTTGTCCCACGGCCCTTTAATATGAAGATCAGTTCTTCAAAAAGATGGCGCTGGGGCTCAAGACTTTGCCCGGGAAGGATTTCACAGATATAGGCATCATTCGTCTGCCCCCCGCCTTCGAGATTGATGAAGGCTCCCAACCCGCCCTTTCTCCTCCAGGGCTTGAGGGGAATTCTGTCCACATCTTCCACATGGTAACCCGTAACCACTTCCAACCCCTCCGATTCCAGCCACTTTTCATAGGTGGTCCGGGTGCCGAAGGGTGACGGCGGCGGCGGTTTTTTTTCCATGATCAAATCCTCCCGGTGCTCGCCTGCGCTTCAGAATTTTCCGTGCCTTGCCACCTCCGCTACGATATCCGCCGGTTGATTCAGCATATCGCCGATAAGCTTCAGCGCCTCGGGCGCAGGGGTATACTGGAGATCCATCTTCATTTTGTTTGCCTCCTCCCTGACCGCCGGATCCGCGGCAACCTTCCGGAATGCCTCCCGGAGGACCTCCATGATCGCGGACGGCGTCTTCGGCGGGGCCACGTAGGGACGCCCGATCTGATCGGGTGCGGCGAGAACCTTGATAATCGTTTTCAGCCTTTTATCGGACGCGAGATCCATGTTGACGGGCAGATTCTCAATGCCGGGCGCGGAGATCGGACCCCGGACGAGGGCCCGGATAAGCCCCCGGTCGATATACTGTTTGGCGGTCGTGTAGGTAAAGCCGTAGCCGCTTACCTCTTTCCGCTCAATCGCAAGAATAATGTCCGCCGTTTGCGGATAGGTGACAAAGCGTACGTTGGGACCGAGGAGATCCCGCAGGAGGGGAACAAACTGGGAGCCCGTGTCGATCTCCCCCGTATTGCCGATAAAGATCGGCTCCTTTGCCTTCCGCAGATCTTCAACGGTCTTGTAGGGCATGTCGCTGCGGATGGTAAACACCGCCGCCTCCACCGCCTCCGAACCGATCCAGGCATATTTTGTCAGATCAAATCGCACCCCGTCCATTTTCAACAACTGGGAATGCGTCAGATATCGGTTGAAGGTCCCGATGGCAAGACCGTCGGGTTTCGCCACGTTGTAGAGGTAATTGGCGGTAATCATGCTGCGCGCGCCCGGCATGTTCTGCACCAGGACGGTCGGTTTGCCGGGGATATAGCGGGGAAGATGTTTTGCCATGATCCTCGCCATGCGGTCATAGCCGCCGCCCGGCGCATAGCCGACGATAATATTGAGGACCTTCCCCTCGTAATAGGGGGCGGCATGAAGCTGCCCGGGTGCGGCGAACAGGGCGAGAAGGAATGCCATCCCTACTGTTGTCCATCCTTTTTGTGTCATTGCCATTCACCTCCCTGTATGATCACGCTGCAAACAATCTCGAAAACCGCCACTTTTTCCTTTTCTTCCAATTGCCGCGGTGATAGGCGTAACTGGCCAAAAGCGGCAGCACCGACGTCGCCTCTGCGAAAACCATCTGTTCGAAAACCGTGTCTACCTTGCCCCAGGAACAGGCCTCCCTCAGGGTGGACCCGGAACAACCCCCGTCCCGTGCATCGGCCACGGTGATCTGCACGGCATACTTGTGCATGGGGACTTCCTTCCCCAGAAGTTCGGCGCAGATCACCGTATCCTGGGCAAAGTTTTTCGGCACCCCTCCTCCGATCATGAGGAGTCCCGTGGCGGGTGCCTTCATCTTGACCATGGTCAGTTCACGGAAATCCCTCACCGAATCTATGGAAACATGGTTCACGCGATGCCGGTGCTGATGCATGACGAGCCCGAAGCCGGCGCTGCTGTCCGAAAAAGCGGGGCAGAATACGGGGACATCATGTTCGTAAGCCGCCTGCACGAGAGAATCCTTCTTGCGGGCATGGGTAGTCAGGTACCGTCCCATTTCGCCGATAAATTCCCGTGAGGAATAGGGGCGGGGCGGCAGCGAGTCGGCGATTGTTCTGATCGTTTGATCGCAAACCTGCAATTCCTCCTCATCAATAAAGGTATCGTATATCCGGTCAATATACAGGCCCCTCAGTTTCCTGTCATCCGCGTGTGAACTTCCCCGGTAATGCCTGAATCCCAGTGCCTCAAAAAAATCCATATCCACGATCGCGGCGCCGGTGGCAACGACCGCATCCACCATATTATTCTTCAGAAGATCCACGTAGACCTGCATGCATCCGGCGGCTCCCGTACTGCCGGCGATGGTGAGAATGACGGCGCATTTTTTGTCGGCAAGCATCCGGTCATAAATGTCCGCGGCCCGGGCAAGTTCTCCCGCCGTAAAGGACATCTTGCTCATGGCGCGTACCATTTCTTCCGCATTAAACGACGTTATGTCTATGTGCTCCACCGGTGATTTCAGATAATCTTTCTTCTTCATAGCCTCCCCAAGAATGACGGTTATTTCCGCTGCCTGCACTTCTAAATCATCGGGGGATAAATGTCAACGAAAGATAGACTCCTCGCTCCTCGTATTGACCTCCAGGCGCACCTCTCCCGATTATCATTATTTTCCCCTTGTCTTTTATGCACCCCTGATGGTATACGGCGACGACTTGCAGGTCCACCAGCCGCCTTAGCGCATAGTATCATGACCGATAAGAAACACATCCGGAAAACCATACTGGCCGTTCGCAACGCCCTTCCCCCGCAGCACATCGAATCCATGAGCAGGCGGATACGGGAGAATTTCATCCGTCTGCATGAAGCGGCCCATTGTACCGTTCTTATGGCCTTCCTGAATTTCGGCACGGAGGTCATTACGGACTACATCATCGAATGGGCATGGCGGGAAGGAAAACGGGTGGTCGCGCCCCTCTGCCAGCCGGAAACGAAACGGTTATTCCTGTCCGAAATAACGAGCTTTGACGATGTGGAGCCGGGCTATTTCGGCGTTCGGGAACCCCGGAAGCATCTGCTGAAGCCGGTGGAAAAAAGGCAGGTCGATTTAATCCTCGTGCCCGCAGTGGCCTTCGATCGGAAGGGAGGCCGCGTGGGGTACGGGGGGGGGTACTATGACCGCTTCCTGCTCGATATTGATAAGGCCGTCCCGAAAATAGGGCTGGTTTTTGCGTGTCAGATTATCGGGGCGGTTCCCACGGACGGCTACGACCTGCCGGTCGATAAAATCATCACGGAAGAGGAAACCATCGTGGTCGGCGGCAACGTGTTCTGAAATTGCGTCGTTTTCTCAAAAAGTGATTACCAGTAACCACGGAAAAAACCGTTGATTTTTTCCAAGGGGTACGCTACATGCGAGAGGAATTGTCAGGCGCCGCTTCATCAGCTTGACGGCTTTTCCAAAGAAACACGTCCCGGTTAATGTATGTACAATCAGGAAAGCAGTACTGCCATAATTATCCCTGAATCCCTCTTACCCTGCTACTGCGAACAGAAGCGGCGCGCAATCGTCCTGCTCACCGCATTAGCGCTTTTTTACTGAACGAGGCAAAGAACTATGAAAAAAATCTTTCGATTCTGTCTTCTGAGTGTTCTGTCCTTTTGCATTGCTTTATTCATATCGTCTCAGCGAACGCTTGCCGAGACTGCGGCAAAGAGCTCCTGTGTAACGGAAAAATGTCACGCGGGCATGGGCAAGGATAAGTTCGTCCACGGCCCCACTGCCGTGGGGGACTGCGGGGTGTGTCACCGCGAAACGGCCAAACACAAGTTTGCCCCCATCAAAGACGTGGGCGCCCTGTGTTATGCCTGTCATGATAAGGTGGACTCGAAGAAAGCCGTGCATAAACCGGTAAAGGACGGCACCTGCACCAAATGCCATAGTCCCCATCAGTCCTCGAACAAGTACATGCTCCTGGGGGCCGGAGCCCAGCTTTGCTTTAAGTGCCACGCGAAGAGTATCGCCGAGGGGAAATTCCAGCACGGCCCCGTGGCGGTGGGCGACTGCACGATGTGTCACAGTCCGCACCAGTCGGAATTCCCCAAGCTTTTGCAGGCGCAGGCAAACGGCGTATGCTTCACCTGCCACATGGACAAACAGGACGAAATTGCAAAAAAAAAGGCCGTCCATACTCCGGTTAAGGAGAAATGCGTCGCCTGCCATCTCCCCCATGCCGCAAACTTCGCACCCCTGTTAAAAAATGAACCGACAAAAGCCCTCTGTCTCGACTGCCACAAAGCGAGAAAAGACCAGCTTGCCATGGTCAAAGTCCCTCATAATGCCCTTGGTCTGGAAAAGGGATGCCTCGAATGTCATGACGCCCATGCCACCGATTTTCCCAAACAACTGGTACGAGAACCCATGGATTTGTGCCTGAATTGCCATAATAAAGATTACAAGTCCGCATCCGGCACGGTGGGAAACATCAAGCTGGTGATTGATTCAGGAAAGATAAAACATGGACCGATCAGGGAAAAGGACTGCTCAGCCTGCCATGATCCGCACGGTTCGGATTTTTTCAGAATATTGCGGAACTATTTTCCGCCGGTTTTCTACGCGCCCTTCAATGTCAAGAATTATGGACTTTGCTTTGGCTGTCACCAGCAAACCCTCGTTCTGGACAGTAAAACGACTACCCTCACGAACTTCCGAAACGGCAATGAGAACCTCCACTTCCTGCACGTGAACAAGGCAGAAAAGGGGAGAACCTGCCGCGCCTGTCACGAAGGACATGCCACGAATAACCCCAATCACGTGCGTGACAGCGTTCCCTTCGGCGGATGGAAGATTCCCATCAATTATAAGAAGAACCCCGATGGCGGTTCCTGTGCGCCGGGTTGTCATGCGCCGTTCGCTTACGGCAGAACGAAAGCGGTGCCGTACCGATGAAAATTAAAATCTCCGTTTTTATTCTGCTCTTCTTCATCTTTTCGTCGGGGTACGGTTTTGCCTCCGCAGAAGAGACGCTGCCCGCCCATATCAAAATGTTGATAAAGCAGAAAAAACTTGAGGAAGTAGAGCGGGAAGCCGATAAGCTTACCCAGGTTGGAAACCCATTCCTGGCAAGTCTCGCCCGGGGAGAAATGCACCTTCTGAAAGGCGAGATGGAAAAAGCGGAAGACTCTTTCAGAAGAGCGATGGAGATGAACCCCGCCGGCATAGAGGGAAAGATCGGTGCGGCAAAAGTATTGGCGGCAAAGGGAGAAACGGGCAAGGCCCGTCAAATTATAATAGATGCCCTGAGGACAAGCCCCCATCCCGTACGTCTTTAATACGAGTCTGGCCTGATACTGGAGGCATCCGGAGATACGAAAGGAGCCGCAGAGGCCTTTGAAAAAGGCTTGGAAAGGCACTTCACAAAAAAATGAAAATTCGATTATTGGTGATTGTTGCTCTGCTCCTGAGCGTTCTCCTGACGTCGGAGGGGGCGTCCGCCCTGCGCGAATTGCAGGAGGGTATGGAAATCCCGCCGTTCTCCATCAGCGACGCTTCGGGGAAAATCTCCGCCTACAAAGAACTGGCCGGGAAAAAAGGAACGCTTCTCATCTTCTGGCAAACCACGACGAAGAACTCCGCAAGGGCTTTGGAAACACTGCAGCAGAAATATCCGGACTGGCAGCAGAAGGGTCTGCAGGTTCTGGCCATCAGCGTGGAAAAACAGAACATTTCGGATGAAGATGTAAAAACGATCAAAGCCGTCGTTGATCGGCTGAAATTGTCTTTCCCCCTGTTCATCGACAGGGGCTTGAACGTTTTCGATAAATTCGGCGTCATCGCTCTGCCCACCATGGTGCTCGTTGACGACAAGATGGTCATTCAAAAAGAGATGTCCGGTTTCCCTTTGGCGGGTTCTCAGGTTTTTCTGGAAGAGGTGGGCTATTTCCTGGGCGAAAAAAGGGCGGTGGCGGCAAAGGAAACCTATCGCCCCCCCAAACAGGCAACCCTCGCTTTCCAGTTGGGATTCCGCTTTGAAAGCAAACGCAATCCTGAAAAAGCACTCGAACTCTATGAGAAGGCTCTCTCCATCGATCCCGCCTATGCCTCCCCTTACGTGCGCATGACGGATATCTACATACGATCGGGACAGTTCCCGGCGGCAAAAGCGCTCTTGGCAAAGATCCCGAAAAATCTGCTGGAAAATCCTCCGGTGATGACAAGCCTGGGAAAGGTTTATTTCCACGAAAACGACATGGCCGGCGCAAAGAAAATGTTCACCGAGAGTCTCGCCCGGGAGGAAATCCCGGATACCTATGTTTACCTGGGGTTCCTATACCACCATGAAGGCAACGTGCAGGAAGCGGAAAAAGCATTTACCGGCGCCGCCGGACTGTCCGCCAATTCTCCCGAAGTTTTACAGAAAATAGGCAGATTTTTCTCGGCAAAAGGCGAGTATGTCAAGGCGAATGAATATTACAAGAGGGCATTGGAAAACATTTTACTCAATGATGCGGCGAAATGAATAACTTCATCAGACCATGTTTCATCATTCTGTGCGCCCTGGCAATTGTGGCGGCAGCCGATTACCGGGCGATCTCCGCCCTCTCGGGTGGGGTTCGCATTATCCTGCCTGCGGACAAGACCTCTACGGAAGGAACGCACCTCGACCTGGTCATGACGGTCGATCCCTCCAGGATTGACACGGTCGTATACCGGGTAAACGACATACGATTTCCCCCCATTGAAGTAGCCAAAGAATTACCGATGAAACTGAAGGACGGGGTCGTGTACCTCTGCAAGGAAATTGCCCTCGATGACGGCCAGAATATGCTGAGTGTCGTGGGGTATGCCAAGGGAAAAGTGGCGGCCTATGAGGGCATCGACGTATTTTCCGTCTTGAAATCTTCCCTGGACAAAAGCACTCCCCCGCAAACGTACCGCAAACCCCTGTTCCACACGGCGGAGGGCGAGGCATTGTGCTTAAGCTGCCATGATAATTTGAAGGGGTCGGAAAAACGAATTACCGATCTTAAGGGCTCCCCCTGTTACCAGTGCCATAAGGGCGTCGTCACCGAGAAATTCGTCCACGGCCCCACTGCGGTGGGCGACTGCACGTCATGCCATAATGCGAAATCGAAGGGAAAATATTCCGTACCGGAAAAACTGGAAGACATCTGTTTCAGATGTCATGGGGAAAAAAAGACGGACTGGAAAAGCAAAAAATACCAGCATGGGCCGGCGGCGACGGGAGACTGCGCCATATGCCACTCGCCCCATGCATCGGAAACGAAATTTTTCTTGAAAAGGGATACGAACGAACTCTGCATAGGCTGTCATGCGGAAAAGGCAACAGGAAGACACGTCATCGCCAGTTTTGTCTTCGGTTCCAGTCACCCCGTCTCGGGAGCAAAAAACCCCCTCATACCGGACAGAGAGTTCTCCTGCGCCTCCTGCCATTCACCCCATGCATCAAACAGCAAGGAGATGTTTGCCTTTGAAGCGGGTGGCGGAAAATTCAGCACCTGTCAAACATGTCACAAGAAGTGAACATCCTTAATAATGAAACTTAATCTCAGTTTAAATCAAAAACTCATCAGCGTAACCATTGTCGCCTTCATAATCATCATCGGCCTTATAACCGTGAACGATTATCAATCGACTAAACGGGACATCCTCCACTCCCAGGAGCAGAAGGTTCTCAACTTTTCCGACAGCATCAAATACAATCTGATGATTTTAATGCTGGAAGGAAAATTTGATCAGATCCAAAACATGATCGAGGGCCTTTCCCAGAGCAGGCGCATCCAGGAATTAAGGATATTCACCCCCGACAACGGCGTGATCGTCGTTTCCTCAAAGCCCGGCGAAATTGGGCGCAAAACCACCGAGGAAGAATTTCTGAGGTTTTTACAGCAACGCAGTCCCGAACCTTTTACGGTAACAAAGGATAACACCCTGTATATCGCAAGAATCCTGCCCATTGAAAACACACCTATTTGTCATAGGTGTCATCAAAAGGACGTTCCCGTGCTGTGCGTCCTGGACATCAAGTTTTCCATGGCGGAACCGCTCTGGAATATCAAAAATCTCCTTATCAATCACCTCATATTCTCCGCTCTCGGCATTATCCTTTTTTCCCTGGTTTTCTGGCTGATCGTCATCAAGCTTATCGATGAACCGTTGGACGCCGTCATGGAAGCGATACAGGATATCGAAGACGGAAATTACGACAAACAGGTGGCTATTAAGCGCCTTGACATCATCGGGAAACTGTCGGAGAAGTTCAACAACATGGTCAGCAAGATAAATGAAGCCCGGAAGGAGGTGGACAAGTATCACGACGAACAGATGAAACGGGCTTCGCAAATGGCGCTGACGGGAGAAATTGCCTCCGGTCTCGCCCACGAAATTAAAAACCCCCTCGCCTGTATCAGCAGCGCCCTGCAGGTTGTAGATCAGGAACTGGACGAGAAAAGCGAAAACAAACCCATCATCAACGAGGTGTTGAATCAAGTAAGAAAACTGGATACGACGGTTAAGAAAATCCTTGAATTCGCCAAACCGGCAAAACCCGTAAAAAAAAGCGGCAACATCAACAATGTCCTGAACGATACGTTGTTCCTGGTAACCCAGGTTGCCAACGCCAAAAACATCCGGGTACGGACGTCCTTTGACCCGGGACTGAAAAACATCTGCGGCGACGGCAAACTGCTCCGGCAGGTATTTCTGAACATCTCGCTTAACGGAATAGAAGCCATGGGGGATAGCGGAACGCTTGACATCTCCACGCAAATGGTAATAAGAGAGGAACGCGCCGGCAGAAAAGAATACGTGGAAGTTAGGATCGCCGATTCCGGCGCCGGCATCACACCGGAAAATCTGCAAAATATTTTCGACCCTTTTTTTACCACCAAGGAAAAGGGAACGGGACTGGGACTCTCCATCAGCATGCAGATTATCCAGGAGCATGGCGGAATAATAGAGGTGGACAGCGTGCCCGGCACGGGCACGACATTCAAAATCTGTTTCCCCCCACTGAAAGAACCATAAACTATGGCAACAGATAAACTGCTGATTGTTGACGATGAAACCCTGATCTGCTGGTCTTTTAAAAAGCATTTTGAAAAAGAAGGGTTCGATGTCCTCACCGCCGGCACAGGGAACGAAGGCATTTCCGCTTATCGGGAGGCATGTCCCGATATCGTTTTTCTTGATGTGAAGCTTCCCGATAAGAACGGGATGGAAGTCTTAAAAGAAATTAAAGAGATAAACCGGGAAGCGATTGTCGTTATCATAACGGCATTCGGCGGAGTAGAAAGCGCGGTCAAGGCCATCAAAGACGGGGCTTACGACTACATAGAGAAGCCCTTTGAATTTGATACGATAAAGCTTACGATAAACAGAGCCATGGAGACGGCGCGCCTCAAGAAAGAGGTGGGAGAGCTCAGAAGGGAAAAGAGCGGCAGGTTCTCCTTCGCCAGTTTTATCACGAAATCTCCGAACATGCTGGAAATCCTGGAGCTTGCCCGCAAGATTGCAGAAAGCGATAACACCACGGTTCTTCTTCAGGGAGAAAGCGGCACGGGGAAAGACCTGCTGGCCAAGATTATCCATTTTGAAAGCGGCAGGGCCGCGAAACCGTTCATGGAAATAAGTTGCACCGCCCTGCCGGAGACGCTTATCGAAAGCGAGATATTCGGCTTTGAAAAAGGCGCCTTCACCGATGCCAAGCAATCGAAGAAAGGCCTCTTCGAGCTTGCCGAGGGCGGCACCGTCTATCTCGATGAAATCGGCGATGTAAAACTCTCGACGCAGGTAAAGCTCCTCCGGGTTCTGGAGGAGCGGCACTTCAAGCATATCGGCGGCGACCGGGACATCAGCATCAACGTACGCATTATTGCCGCGACCAACAAGAATCTCGACAAAGAAGTGGAGCTCGGCAAGTTTCGTGAGGACCTGTTTTACCGGTTAAAAGTTATCCCCATTTACGTGCCGCCCCTCAGGGAAAGAAAAGACGATATTATTCCCATAACAAAATATATCATCAGCCAGTTGAACAGGGAGTTCAAGAAGACTATCAGGTTCATATCCGACGAGGCCGAAAAGCTGCTCCTGAATTATTCCTGGCCGGGCAACGTCCGGGAGTTGAGAAACAGCATCGAAAGGGTTATGATTTTAAGCAACGAAGACACCATTTTACCGGAACATCTCCCGGCGGAAATAAAGATGCAGGGCACTAAAACCGCCAGTCCCGCCGAAGCGGATAATCCGGAACAGAATTCCTTCACCATCCACATCCCCGATGACGGCATCGGCCTGACGGAAGTGGAACGGGAACTCATCAAACAGGCGTTGAACAAGGCAAGCGGCAATCAGACAAAAGCAGCCAGGCTCCTTAAGATAAGCCGCGATGTTCTCCGCTATCGAATACAAAAACTCAATATTTAGTGAGGTACGGTATGAAAAATCCATTATCCTCTTTGAGAAGTCTCCTGCTCACCCTGATGGCCTTGTTCTTCATTGCCTGCGCCGCGCCGGAGGTAAAAAAAGTGGACCTCGTCTGGCCCCTTCCGCCCGAGGAGCCGCGCATTAGATTTTTGAGATCATTTGAAAGTTCGAATGATGTGGAGACGGAAACGACAAGCCAGAAGCTGCTGACCACGCTGCTCGGGGAATCGGAGCTGGGCATGGGACTGGGAAAGCCTTACGGCGTTACGGCAAACAGGGACCGGGTGCTGGTCTCCGATACGGGCATCGGCAAGGTCGTCGTTTTCGACGTGAAGAACTCGAAATTTTTCCACGTCGGCATGTCGGGAAAAGGCATTCTCTCCAAACCGATCGGCCTTGCCCTGGATGCCGGCGGGAATATCTACGTTACCGATACCGATCAGGATCGGGTTATCGTATTTGATAAGGAGGGAAATTACCTGAATGCCATAGGGGAAAAGGGAGCTTTTGAGCAGCCGACCGGCATCGCCCTCAACGATGCCTTAAACAGGCTTTATATTCTGGATACGAAAAAAAGTCAGTTGTTCATCTACACAAAGGACGGCAAGCAGGTCGCCGTGATCGGCACGCGTGGCGAGGGCGACGGCGAGTTCAACTTTCCCACGAATATATGTGTCGGCAAGTCCGGGAAGGTGTACGTCAGCGATTCCATGAATTTCCGCGTGCAGATTTTCGACGCCGAAGGAAAATTCATTCGGAAATTCGGTGCAGTGGGCGATACACCGGGGATGTTTTCCCGCCCCAAGGGCATTGCGGTCGACAGCGAGGACCACATATACGTGGTTGACGCCGCGTTCAACAATGTGCAGATTTTTTCGGAAGAGGGACAGATTCTCTTGTTTTTCGGGGAGCTGGGGAACCAGCCGGGGCAGTTCTGGCTTCCTGCGGGAATGCATATCGATGCCGATGATAAAATCTATGTTGCCGATCAGTACAACAAACGAGTTAATGTATTCCAGTATCTGAAAAAATCAAATGCTCCGGAAAAGAAGTAATTCCCATTAGCAATCAAGATGAAGTTCTGTAGATTAAAACATGACTAACTTTTGTATTATTGTAAATACGGTATCAACATGCCGCGACCTGTGGGATATGTTTTTTGGACAAATGGAAAAGCATTATCCAAACAATACCATTTATGTTTTTACCGATGACGGCAACGGGATACCGAATGCATGCCGCGTCATTCTGTATAATAAGAAGGATAACTTCAGGACACAGTATCTCAAGTGCCTGAAATCGGTTAACGAAGATTTTGTTCTCTATCTTAATGAGGATTATATTTTATATGATGATGTACAGGCAAATATCATGAATGAGTATCTCTCGATTCTCTCGCAGGACGGCGCCATTTCCTTTATTCGATTGACGCGGGGCGCCAATTTCACCGCCGTACCCTACAAGGACAGGAATGATCTGTACTATCTGGACAATAAGGCTGATTTCTTTTTCAGTCAAACAACGACCATCTGGAAGCGGACAGCGCTGGAAAAAATTCACGAAATGGGGCCTGACCTGCACATTGCGGGTAAAAGAACGAAATTGCAATTTGAGGTCGAGGCGAATAAGGTCTGTGCCGCACTCGATATGCAGGGATTGGTATCCTATCATCATGAGCCCCAACGGGGGGTGGTGCATTACGACTCCAATGTGTTTCCCTACATTGCAACGGCATTGGTAAAGGGCAAATGGAACCTCGGTGAATATGAGAAGGAGTTGATGCCGCTTCTGGCCGCCTACCGCATCGATTACAAAAAAAGAGGACGGGCATGAAGGTTATCAAGGATTTATCCGTCGAAGTGCCGGGGACCAACGCGCATTATTTCAACCTGGACGAATTCAGTTCCGACGGCGGTGGCAGTGCTTTATACTATGGGTATAATTACCTGGAAAGCGGGAAGAGCATCGAATCTGCCGATGCATACCGGAGAAGCATATACCTGAATGTAACCATGCCGACGGAATTTTGCAGCAGCCAGCCGATTGATGCGGACGATACGTTTGATGAAGTTTACGGGATCTGTCCCTATACGAACCGCTGGCTGAACGCCGTCAAGGGGGTAAACAAGTACCGGGACATCTTCTATCCGTTTAACGGGCGGGATGTCCCCGCCCCGCGGGGGAAAAAGTACGATGTTTGTTACCACGGCGGAATTCATGGCGAGAAATACGTCAAGGCCCTGGAAATCATGAGGAAATTTAACTATAGATTCATGAGCCAAACACATGGTATCAACAGACCAACGAAAAAACATTTGAAATACGCAACGAACACCAACCTAACCAACCGGGAGAAACTGGCATTGATATCGGAATGCAGGGTATCGATCTGTTTTAATACATTTGACATCAGAAACGACGATGATATCCGGAATATACAATTAAGAAAAAATTGGCGGGACAATGAAGCATTCAAACACATAGAAGATTTAAAAATTGCACCGCAATTCAAATCGAGATGCAATGAGGCCGCGTTTTCCCGGACCCTGAATCTGGTAAAAAAGGACCCCTGGAACGTCATAGAATATTACTATACACCGGATGTTGACTTCGTTTATTTTAAGGACCTGGACACATTGGAAGACACCATTCGCGGCATTCTGGGCGACTGGGAACGTTATCAGCCCATGATTGAAAGCGCATACAGGAAATCCCTCAATTACACCACGAGAAACTTATTCAGCATCATAGAAAACAATCAGGCATGGGGCGGACATGATGATAGTGTCCCCGCAGAGAGCGGGAGTATAGCCGGTAATTGATGTCAGGTTAAGGGAGAACAAACGATGATAATATCGAGGACACCGGTGAGGTTAAGTTTTTTCGGTGGAGGGACCGACTACCGGGAATATTTTGAAAGGAGCAAGGGCGCGGTCCTCGGAACCACGATCGATAAATATACCTATGTCAGCGTGAACCGGTTAAGCGATTTTTTTGAATATAAAATCAGGGTCGGCTATTCGAAGGCGGAGCTCGTGAACGACGTCAAGCAGATCCTCCATCCGAGCGTCCGCGAAACGTTGAAATTCATGCAATTGAACGGGAACCTCGACATCCATATCTTTGCCGATCTCCCCGCCAAGACGGGGCTCGGTTCCTCATCTTCGTTTACCGTCGGTTTCTTAAATGCATTGTACGCCCTTGAGGGGAAGATCATATCGAAGCAGCAGCTGGCAGAAGAGGCTATTTATATCGAACAGCAGTTGATCAAGGAAAATGTCGGCTGTCAGGATCAGGTGCATGCCGCTTTTGGGGGGCTGAATATTATTGAATTCAGCAAATCACGGCTGGCCGTCCGACCTGTTATCATCTCACGGGAAAAATGCGACTTTCTGGATAAATCATTAATGGTCTTCTATACGGGGATCACCCGTTATGCGACGGAGATTTTGACGGAGCAGATTGAAAATACAAAAACCTGCAGCGCGGATGAGTATCTCGACCGAATGTATAATATCGTTTACGAGGCTGAAGAAATTATTTCAAAACATGAATGCCGCGAGATGGTGGAGAAATTAGGACAACTCCTCCATGAGGCGTGGCATTTAAAGAAATGCCTTTCCCGGATGATTTCCAATGAGGTGATTGATGGTCTGTATGAGAAGGCAATCGCCGCCGGCGCGTATGGCGGCAAGATCGCGGGTGCCGGAGGCGGTGGTTTTCTGTTCCTGCTTGCCCCCCTGGAGAGACAGCAGGACATCAAGAAGGCGCTGGGTGGCTTGATGCAGGTTGATTTCCGTTTTGAATGTGAAGGATCAAAAATTATCTATCTGACAAACTGAAAACCATGGAACAAGTTGATGCAATCATCCTGGCAGGAGGGCTCGGGACAAGACTCGGGAACCTCGTGAGCAATCTTCCAAAGGTTCTTTTGCCGGTCAATGGGAAGCCTTTTTTGGATATCCTCCTTCACCATCTTCACAAAAGCGGCATGATCGGCAAGGTGATCCTGGCCATAGGATATAAAGCGGAGAAGATTATCGAACACTACAAAAATTCCACGACCTTTAACTTCAGCATCGTTTTTTCAGTGGAAACGGAGTTGTTGGGTACCGGTGGGGCCATCAAGAAGGCTCTTGGGTATTCGGAAACCGACAATGTCCTGGTCATGAACGGGGACTCTTACGTGGATGTGAATCTTGAAGAGATGTCTGCCGCACATCGGACGAAAAAAACCGCGATGACCGTGGTAATAAAAGAGGTTCCCGATGCGAGCCGGTATGGGCGAGTTGTGATTGACGCCGATGGCAGGGTGGTTGCGTTTGAGGAGAAAAAAAGTGACCTCGCGGGTGGCTATGTCAACGCCGGCGTTTATCTCTTCAACAGAAATCTTGTGAACGGGGTGGCAGAAGACCAGGTACTCTCTTGGGAAAAAGATCTGCTGCCTTTTTTCCTGGGCGAATCGGTGTATGGCTTTATCAGCCGTGGAAGATTCATTGATATCGGAATCCCCGAGACGTACAAAATCTCCGGAGAGTATCTTCAGGGAATTATTACCTGAATTCGGCGCGGAGCGCTTCAATAAAAACTTTTATTTTTGGGGAAAACTATGAAAAAGGAAAATGTTCTTGTAACGGGCGGAGCCGGCTATATAGGATCAATTCTTGTCCCGGCTTTGCTGGCAAAAAATTATTCGGTAACCGTTTTAGACTCGCTGATATTCAATCAGACCTCCCTTCTGGAGTGTTGCTCGAATCCCGACTTTACTATCGTCAAAGGAGATATCTGCGATAGTTCTCTTCTGTCTGCGTTGATCCCGAAGTTCGACATAATCATCCCGCTGGCGGCCATTGTCGGAGCTCCGGCCTGCAAGATAAATCCTTTGCTTACACGGATGGTCAACAATGAGGCGCAGAAGAACATCGTGAAATTAATTTCACCTTTGCAGAAAGTAATATTCCCCTGCACAAACAGCGGTTACGGGATCGGCGAGAAGGATAATTTCTGTACGGAAAAATCTCCGCTTAAGCCCATCTCGGCGTACGGAAAAGATAAGGTTGAAATTGAGAAGGCGTATCTTGATAAAGGGAGCGCTGTTACGGTCAGACTTGCCACGGTCTTCGGAATGAGTCCGCGCATGAGGATGGATCTGCTGGTAAATGACTTCACCTACAGGGCATATTCGGATAAGGTTATCGTCCTTTTTGAAGAGCATTTCCGAAGGAATTACATCCATGTGAGAGATGTGGCCAAGACGTTTCTTTTCGCCCTTGATCACTATGACAAGATGAAGGGCGAGCCGTACAATGTCGGGTTAAGTTCCGCAAATTTGACGAAACGGGAATTGTGCGAAAAGATAAAACAATACGTACCAGAACTCTATATTCATGCAGCGGAGGTTGGTGAAGATCCCGACAAAAGGGATTATCTGGTAAGCAACGAAAAACTTGAGTCTCTCGGGTGGAAGCCGGAGCACAGCCTGGATAGCGGAATTCAGGAATTATTGAAGGGCTATCGAATTATCAAGCCGAATCAATTCACGAACGTCTGACGCAGGAAAGATAATCATGTTATGCCGTGTGTGTGATTCCACCGATTTGGAATTGGCCATTGATCTTGGCGAACATCCCTGGTGCAACCATTTTCTTTCTCAGGAAGAGGTTGGCCGCGAGCCCTATTATCCCTTGCGCGTCGTATATTGCCATAACTGCGCCGCCGCTCAGCTCGACTATACCGTCAAAAAGGAAGTCATGTTCGGCAATCATACGTATTTATCCGGCGTGACCAAGTCCTTAAGCGATCACTTCAAGTCGGTTGCCGAGCTCGTGGATTCGAGATTCTTTTCGAAAGAGAAGGCGAAGACGGTTTTGGATATCGGCTCCAATGACGGGACCCAGTTGAAGCACTTTCAGGCCCGGGGATATGACGTTCTCGGGGTGGAATCATCCAAGACAACGGCGAAAATCGCCAACGATGCGGGAATAACCACGCTGAACGATTTCTTCAACAACGATGTGGTAAAACGGCTTGACAGAAAATTCCATGTCATAAACGCTGCCGGGGTTTTTTTTCACCTGGAGGAACTCCATTCCGTAACCGAGGGCATACGGGAGGCGTTGCGTGCAGACGGGGTTTTTGTCGTGCAGTTCCTCTCCATGAAGCGGATCGTGGAAAATGGAGCGTTTGACCAGATTTACCATGAGCATCTCCTGTATTACAACCTCCAGACAATCGAGGCGCTGCTCAATCGGCATGGCCTGTCCATGTTTGATGCCTACCTGTCGCCGATCCACGGCGGCTCGATGATCGGCTTTGTGGGACACACCGGCAAACGCACTCCGACAGTCCGTTTGCGGGCCCTGCGAAAGGCCGAGGAGGAGGATCACTCGAATGAATATCAAACCTATACAAGATTTGCGGAACGCATCAGGCGCATGAGAGAAGAAAATCTTGCATATCTGGCACAAGCTAAGAAGCAGCGTAAAAAAATATTCGGCATGGGCGCCCCCGTCAAGGGAAACACGCTTCTCAACTATTTCGGCGTGGGAACGCAGTACATTGATGTCCTGGTGGAAAAAAACGAGTTGCGGCGGGGACTCTTTTCCCCGGGAATGCATATCCCGATCGTGATCGAAAAGGAGTTGAAGGAGCTGCCGGACATTTATTATGTCCTGGCGTGGAATTTCAAGAAGGAGATCCTGGCCAACAATCAACACCTTCTGGACAGGGGGGTCGAGTTTTATTTTCCCGTGGATCCCCGGGAGATAGATGCATGAAGGTTCTAGTCACCGGTGCGAGCGGTTTTCTCGGAACGGCCCTGTGTTCGCGGCTGGAAGCCGAAGGCCACGGTGTGGTCAAGTTAAACTCGAAAAACTGCGATTTAACCAAACAAGCTTCCCTCCTCGCTTTCAACAACGTTTCATATGAACAGATATACCATCTCGCCGCCTGGACACAGGCCGGAGATTTTTGCATTTACCACCCCGGAGAACAATGGATCATCAACCAGCAGATCAATACCAACGTTCTTGGATGGTGGCAACAATATCAGCCCCAGGCAAAGATGATATGCATGGGGACCAGTTGCGCGTACGCCCCGGAGATAGAATTGAAAGAAGAAAATTATCTCTCGGGGCTGCCGATCGACAGCCTGTTCACCTACGCTATGACCAAACGCATATTGTACGTCGGTTTGCTTGCCCTGAATAAACAGTTTCACCTTAAATATCTCTGCCTTGTTCCGTCAACGCTGTACGGACCCGGATATCATACCGATGGCCGGCAGATGCACTTCATCTTCGATCTGATCCGAAAAATTCTGCGAGGAAAACTCTACGATGAGCCCGTAGTCCTGTGGGGAGATGGGAATCAAAGCCGGGAACTGGTATTCATGGACGACTTTGTGGAAATCCTGCTGAAGCTCTCTCTTCAATTCGATAACAAACTGGTTAATATTGGCGCAGGGGAGGAATTTACCATCCGCCGTTTTGCGGAGATCATCTGCGAGAAAATCGGCTATGACCATAATCAAATCCACTATGACGCCACTCGTTATGTGGGGGCTCAGTCAAAATGCCTGAATATCGATCGGGTAAAACAACTTCTCCCCGGGTATTCGCTAACGCCGCCGAAAGCAGGCATCGGAAAGACTATTGAGTGGTTCATGAAGGAGATGAAGTGACGAGTGCCGCCGGCCGGCGCCAGATGGCTGCTTCACGGGCAGTGAAGCAATCAAATCCAGAAATGATAGAAAAATTCGACTTTGTCAACCTGGTAGCCGCATTTTCTGTACAATCTGCACGCCGCGACGTTCTTTCCCTGCGTGACGACTTGAGCAAACCTGAATCCTTTTCGGCGTGCCCATTCCTGAGCAGCGCAGACAAGCGAACCTCCCAGGTTCTTCCTCCGCAGGGCCGGATCTACTGCAAACAAACCGATGTTGCCGCGCCCGTCCTTCTCTCCCACCGTGACCATTCCGACAACCCTGCCCGACTGGCGTACCACGAAAACCGCGTCGGCCAATTGTTTGTTCACGGAATTTCGAATCCATAATGTGTACAAATCGATAAGCGTGTCTTCGGATATCCGGGGGTCGGCTCCGAACCGGGAATTTCTGCCCACTTGTATGGCAAGATTTTCCAGTTCGGCGCAGGGCCGCGCATCGGCATACTCCTCTATCGCCCAGTTCATGTCGGCTGGTCGCTCAGGGAGATGTCCGATGTCCATGACAAACGTAACCTTCTTGTCGGCTAAGAATCCGTGACAAAGCCGTGCAGCTTGTTGCGATTCCCTATCATTCGGATTGGAAGCCCAGAATGCCAACCGGACATTTTCCTTCTTTAGACGAGAGATAACCTGCTCAAGTTCCCTCTGCGAAAGCGTGTTCGGAAGAATTTTCGCGACGGGAAACCCGAAAATTTCTGAATCCACGTTCAGGAGTTGAAAGAGGTTCATATTGCCATTGCCCCATAGTTTACCGGATGCTGTTTCCCCAGCGGTCCCCTCTTTAACAAACTGTCTGCCTTTTCACAACAAAAACATGCCTTGCCTGCCCGTTGCATGGACATTGCCCCGACAACATGATACTCGGCCGGTGCCGTAATCCACCATGAGCAATAGGAGAAAACCGTTCTATTGATTATTACCCGAAGATGGTATACATGTCAGGCACGGATATGTGGCCGCAAATGCGATAAACGAGGATTATCCCGCTCACTATGCTCAGAGCGAGAAAGGATCTTGACATGATGAATTACGAGGGGTTTCTCCAGTTGGTGCAAAAACAGCGCAGTATTCGAGCCTTCAAATCTGATCCCCTGCCGGACGAATGCATAGACAAGATTCTTGAAGCGGCGCGCTTTGCCCCGTCAGGAGCAAACTCCCAGCCTTGGGAAATTGTGGTCGTGAAAGACAAAGACCTCAAAGACCGGATTGTGGACGTCGTCAAAGAAGCGAGTGTGAGCACGCATAAGCTGGGACAAACCAGGCCGCGGGAAGAACAGCATCCGGGCGACAGAACGCTGCTGAAAAATCCCGGATTTCAGGATGCTCCGGTGTTTTTCGTCCTCTTCAATGACAAGCGCCTTGAAGAGACGTACCCCCTGTCGGCATTGGAGCACAACCGCGAGGGCATAACCGCTTCCAGCATGGCCAATATTTTTTTGTACATGCATCTGGCAGCCACCAGCCTCGGTTTGGCCTCTCAGTGGCTGACGGCCACATCCCAGCCCCTGCCTCAAGCCCTTATCAAAGAGTTGCTGGGCGTCCCCCGCGCATACAGGCTTTACGACACCCTGATCGCCGGCTACCCGAATCAGAACCCCCATCCGCGGATCGTGAGGGAACAAACGGAATTTACGCACATCAACCGGTACGACACCTCCAAATACCGGTCGGACGAGCAGATCAGGAATTTCATTGACGCAGTGCACGAGGGCAGATCCCCCATACCTGATTAGGGAGTGGAGGTTTCAGAGAAACGAACAGTTGAAAGGAAGCAGAATCATGATCCCTATTGTTTCGGTGGTGGGAAAATCGGACGCGGGGAAAACAACGCTCCTCGAAAAAATCATCCCGGAACTGACCAGGCGGGGTTACCGTGTGGCCACCGTCAAGCACGACGTCCACGGTTTCGACATCGACCGGGAGGGCAAAGACAGTTGGCGCCATAAGAAGGCCGGCGCCCGCCAGACGATCATCGCATCGCCCCGGAAGGTGGCGGTGATCGAAGACGTGGAGAAGGACCATGACCTCTCCGAAATCCGCGACCGGTACGTGCGGGACGTGGATATCATTCTCACTGAAGGCTACAAGGGGAATCCCCATCCCAAGATCGAGGTCTCCCGCGCGGAGATGAACCGCGAGCTCCTGTGCACGAAGGAGGACAACCTCGTCGCCATTGCCAGCAACCGCTGCCTCGACATCGGCGTCCCCTGCTTCGACATCGATGACGCCGCCGGAATCGCCGACCTGATTGCGGAGAAATTTCTGCAAGGCATCAAGGAATAGACTCGCGGCAGATTGCCTCCGTCCACCTGCCCCATCCGCATCAATTGCCCGTCAAGAAGCTTTTATAGTCTTCCGCCACCTTGGCGAAGCGCGATCTCTTTCTGGTAGCCCGCTGCCGGCAGGAGCGCCGGTTCGGCGATGCTTACCTTGTCCCCCCATGCCACATATGCCGGATGGCAAGATAGCTGCCGATGAGGGGGAATTTGAATCCCCGTTCGCCGGGAATGGGAACCGCCGGGAATCTCGGGTGGCGGTTTTTCGCAAAGACGAGCAGCGGGATGATCTTCCCCGACCTGATCAAGGGCATGGCCGACTCCGTCATCGTTGCGACTGCATCGAGATGCTTGCCGGCAAGCGAAGTCGGGCTTTCCGCCGCACCGCTGTAATTGACCCAGTTTACCTTCCCCTCCTTCGTCATTTACGAAGCCGTTATTTTTTCGGCATGGACTCCATAATCAGGGCTATATTATCTTCCACGACCTTGTATTGTCCCTGAAGCTCCTTCCGGAAACCCTCGGAACGCAGTTGGATCACTTCATATTGCGCCTTGGCCGCCCAGGCAAGGAACTCGGGATCTTTTACGGTCTTGGCGCAGGCATCCTCGAGAATCTTTACCACGGACATCGGGGTCTTCGGCGGCGCCACGATCCCGCCGAGTCCGCTGATAATCGGCATCTTATAGCCAAGCTCCGCGGGACCCGGAACACCCTCAAAACCATCCACGGGGGTGGGAGAAAATATCAGCAGGGCGCGAATCTTCCCCCCCCTCATCAGGGGAATCGCCGTCGCGGCCGCGGTGAAGGCCGCATCGATATGCTTCCCCGCCACCTGCGTGACGGCCTGGGTGCCCGTTTCATAGGGGACCCAGTTTGCTTTGATCCCCCACGCCTTCGCCGACGACAGCGCCTCAAGATGGGCGGCGCTGCCGAAGCTCGATAACCCGATGGACATGGTTCTCGTTCTTGCTTCCTTGAGGAATTCATCCACAGTCTTATAGGTTTCACTGTTCACCGTCATGGCGAAACTTCTCTTCATGAAACTGTAAACGGGGACAAACTCTTTCGTTTTGTACTCGGTCTTGGACATGAACTCATTCAATATCTGCTGGGGAGGCGTGATATAGACCAGGGTATGCCCATCCGGTTTTGCTTTGAATGCCTTGGTGACGGCGATCTTTGTCGCCGCGCCGGGGAGATTTTCAATGATGAGCGAGACCGGCAGATACTTTCTTAAGTAAAGGGCAAATCCCCGTATCTCCTGGTCCCCTCCTCCACCACCGGGCCAACCGGCGATGAACGTGATCGGCCTGTTGGGAAAATCATTGTTCGCGGCGGCAAGAGCATATCCATTTGTCACGGTGAGCCAGCAAAGACCTGCCAAGACTACTACCCATAACGCTTGATGACGGTCTCTCATACGTCCCCCCTTTTTGTTAGTATTCTGTCGCTATATCTTATACACTTTTACATTGACGCAGGCATCGACCCCGGTGCTCACGGGATCCCGGTCATAGGGAACCAGCTTGTTGAAGTTGGCGCCTTTGCCGCGGGCTATCGGCTTGCCCTTCGCATAGCTGCCGAAGTGGCTGGAAATGCCGATCGTTTCCGGATGGATGCACTCCGTGACCTTGGCAATCCCCTCAACCTTGCCCACGGAAGACTCAACGCAGATCCGGTCCTTGTCCTTTATACCCCGTTTCCCGGCGGCATCGGTGCCGATGAGGATTTTCTGCGCATAGGGATTGAGTTCGGCGACCTCGGAGAGCCAGGGATTTTGCGCTGTCCAGGACTGGTAATGCGTCGGAACCCGGTAGTTGACGGCCTTCAGGTCAAAACCATCATGCGACTGATAGGAGTCGCAGGGTTTCCAGTCGGGTATGGCTTCATAGTCCGAATAATCCCAGTCCTTGATGCCCAGCTTGTCGATAACCTCTTTTACCCGGTCCCTGGCGCCCAGAAGGTTCTCGTAATAGAGCGGGAAACGCACCTTGAGCCAGGGCAGAGGGTACATCTCATCGACCTTGCGCTTGACGCTCAGATAACCATGCTCCTTGAACCACTCCAGACCCTTGTCGTCGCCGAACTTCGACTTCAGCTTCAAATCGTTGATCTCCTCCAGCGTATACTTTCGTGAAGGATCGAGTTTATAGTCGTCTTTCATATGGAAATAGTCATTCATGTGTTTGTACACATCGCCGAGGATTCCCATCCGGTCGGCCACTTCCACCAGCACGTCGCCCCAGTCGCGGGCTTCACCCGCCGGTTTCACCACCGGCTGCCTGATCCCCCAGTAGAAATAGCCGGTCTGCGCCGTATGGCTCCAGTTC
>CAZTLA010000027.1:0-24739 GCA_964614365.1 uncultured Syntrophales bacterium
CGGGATATGTCTATCCCGAGGAAACCCTCCGGCAGATCGTGGAGATCGCCCGGAAATACGACCTCTTCGTCGTCTTCGACGAGACCTACCACAATATCCTGTACAACGGGAAAAAGACGGTGATGCTCGCCGACATCATCGGGGACGTGCCGGGCATCAGCATGAAGGGCATTTCCAAGGAGTTCCCCTGGCCCGGGTCGCGGTGCGGTTGGATCGAGGTCTATAATGCCGCCAGGGATCACCGGTTCGCCCGGTATATCGATGCCATTCTGAACCAGAAAATGTCGGAGGTCTGTTCAACGACGCTGCCGCAGATGGCAATTCCCCCGATCTTTACTCATCCCGAATACGGGAACTACCTGAATCAGCGGGTCCGCCATTACGAGAAGCTTTCCAACATCGCTTACAACATCCTCAAGGATGTGCCCTACCTGATCGTCAACAGGACGAACGGCGCTTTCTACATGACCGCGGTCTTCAACGAAGCGGTACTGAACGGCAGGCAGAGGCTGCCCATAAAGCAGCCGGAAATAAAACACTATATTGAAAAACTGGTGGACGACGACAACATCGAGTTTGACAAGCGGTTCGTCTATTACCTTCTGGGAGCCACCGGTATCTGCGTTATCCCGCTCACCTCCTTCTTTACTTCGCTTCCCGGTTTCCGCATGACCCTTCTGGACCAGGACGAAGATAAATTCGAGTCCGTGGTGAAATCCATCGCTGAGAATATCGTCAAGTACATCGAATCCGCAAAGTAATACTGCTTTGGTATTGGTATTTCGGGGACACCATGAAAGAAAAGTGGCTGGGGTGCATGGCGGTGTTATTTTTATTCCTGGCAATGCCCGCGCCGGCGTGGGCAGCCGGGTATAAGCCGGAGTACAAGCTGAGCGTGGTCGTGGGTCCTGCCGGTCCCTGGGGCGAAGGGGCGACGCGGTTCGCGGAGACGGTGAAGACGGCCTCTCAGGGGAAGATCAACATCAAGCCGTATCACAGCGGACAACTCTTTGCAGGCAAGCAGACGAACGAGTTTCTCCTCATGAAGCAGGGGGTGATAGACTTTGCCCTCGGCTCCACCATCAACTGGTCCACCACGGTGAAGGAACTGAACCTGTTTTCGCTGCCCTTCTTCTTTCCGGACGTGAAGGCGCTCGATGCGGTGGAGTACGGCGAAGTGGGAAAGAAGCTGTTCGCGATCATGGAGGGGAAGGGCGTGGTAGGCCTTGCGTGGGGCGAGAATGGCTACCGGGAACTGACCAACAGCAAGAGGGCTGTGAAGATGCCATCCGATCTCAACGGTCTCAAAATCCGCGTTGTCGGCTCGCCGATCTTTATTGATACCTTCAAGGCAATGGGCGCGAACCCCGTATCAATGAATTGGGGCGAGGCATTGTCCGCGTTCCAGCAGGGTACCGTTGACGGGCAGGAAAATCCGGTCAACTCGGTCATCATCCCGAACAAGCTCTTCCAGGTCCACAAATACATCACCGTGTGGCACTGCGTGATTGATCCGCTCGTGTTCACCGCGAGCAAAGAGACCTGGGAATCGTTCGATGCGAAAGACAAGGATTTGATCCGGAAGGCCGGAGAGGAGGTTGCCGTCTGGCAGAAGAAATCGGCGCGCGGAGGGCTCGAAGACGGCACCGGCATGTCGCTCGACGCCATGAAAAAAGACGGTATGGAAGTGACCGTGCTGGGCAGAGAGCAGACAGCGGCATTCAAGGCCAAGGTAAAATCCGTCTACGAGACATGGACCAAAGAGATCGGTGCGGACCTCGTCAGGATGGCTGAGACCGAGATGGCAAAATCCAGGAAAACACCGGCGCCGGCCCTGGCCCCGGCTGGGAAAGGAAAATAAGCAGCTGACATGAAGAACGTCTATGAACATCTGGAGGAAGCGGTCGGCGTCTTCCTCCTCGCCGTCATGGCGCTGCTCGCTTTTGCGAACGTCGTGACGCGGTATTTCGTCCGGTACTCCTTTGCCTTTACGGAAGAAGTGGAAGTAGCCTTTCTTGTCTGGCTTACCATGCTGGGGGCTGCGGCGGGGTTCCGCAGGGGGGTGCACCTGGGATTCGGTCTGCTGGCGCTTAAGTTTCCGGCGCTGGAGAGAAAGGTGCTCGCGCCTGTCGCCACAGGACTTACCCTTGCCACCCTCGCCGTGCTCTTTTGTTATAGCGTCTTTCAGATCCGGGACGAGATGGCTCTCAGGATTACGAGCGAGGCGCTCGGCATTCCCCAGTGGTGGTACACCCTTGCCCTGCCGGTTGGCGCGGTCCTGGTGTGCCTGCGGGTGATCGAAGCAGGCTGGAAGGAATACACGGTGAAGCGGGACTGATGGGATCAGAGTTCCTTTTCTTCGGCATCTTTCTTCTGTTGCTTCTTCTTGGCGTCCCCGTCGCCACGGCGCTCGGCTTCACGTCCGCCATCCTCATGGGGCATTTCGGCCTCGGCATCAGGTCATTTTCCGCCACCTTCTATTCAGGGATAGCCAAGTTTCAGCTCCTTGCGCTGCCCTTTTTCATCCTCGCGGGGCTAATCATCGATCGCTGCGGCATAGCGAAACGACTGATCCATTTTGTAAGTCTGATCATAGGCCCTATTTCGGGAGGCCTTGCCTTTGTGACGGTCATCGTCGGGGTCATATTTGCAGGCATCTCCGGCTCAGGTCCTGCCGACACGGCTGCTCTCGGGGCGATACTCTTTCCCGCGATGGCGGCAAGGGGCTATGACCGGGGGTTCGCAGCGGCCCTGATCGCCAGCAGCGGGTCGCTTGCGATTGTCATACCGCCCAGCATCGCCTTCATCATCTACGGAGTGATCACGAACACGTCTATTCCGGCGCTCTTCGCCGCCGGCGCCATCCCCGGGATCATCACCGGCCTCCTGCTCATCATTCCTTCCTATCTGCTGGCGAGGAAGTACGGATGGCGAGGCGAGCGGTGGGGCACGCCCCGCGAGATATGGCAGGCTTTCAAAGAGGCTTTCTGGGGGCTCCTCGCCCCGATCATCATCCTGGGCGGTATCTACGGAGGAATTTTTACCCCCACGGAAGCCGCCGTCGTGGCGGTATTCTATGGATTGTTCGTGGGACTCGTCATCTACCGCAGCCTGACGATGACGGCTCTCTACGGGATTTTCCGGGATGCCTTGTTATCGTCTGCCGTCGTAATGATCATTGTGGCCTTTGCCGGTCTTTATTCCTGGAGCGGCTCCACCCTCGGGGTCATGGACCGGTCCGCGAGCGGCATCCTTTCCTTTTCCGCCAATCCCACGGTTGTCCTCCTGCTCATTAACCTGATGCTCCTCATTGCCGGCATGCTCATGGACGCCATATCCATCTACTATGTCTTCCTGCCCATTGTGCTCCCCCTCATGAAACACTTCGGATGGGATCCTGCCTGGTTCGGGGTTGTCATGACCCTCAATCTTGCCATCGGCCAGATAACGCCTCCCGTTGCCGTGAACCTTTACGTGATCGCCAACATCGGAGGCCTCAGCCTGGAGAGGATTTCCAAGTCCGTTCTCCCGTTCGTGGCTATCATGCTGGTCGCTCTCCTCGTGACCATGTTCATCCCCGCACTTTCCACCACCCTGCCGGCGGTATTCGGGCTGAAGTAACCCTGAAGCAGCGTTCTTTCTTTTTGCCATTGATTTCAAGCAGTAATGGTGATAGAAGCATCCCAAAAAGGAGAGGGCACTAAGATGAGCGCACCATTAGCGGATGTAAGAATCCTGGATTTGACGCTCATTATGGCGGGCCCTTACTGTACATTGAACTTGGGGGATTTAGGGGCCGAGGTGATCAAAATCGAAAGGCCGGGGATCGGCGAATCATCGCGCGAGATGCCGCCCTATTTTTTTGAGGGTGAAAGCGCCTATTTTATTGCCATGAACAGAAACAAGAAAAGCATGACCCTCGATTTGAAAAACGAAAAGGGCAAGGAAATCTTTTACGAGCTGGCAAAGAAATCCGACGTGGTGATTGACAATTTCCGGCCCGGCGTGGTGAGAAAATTAGGCGTCGATTTCGATGCCTTAAAAGAGATGAATCCGAGGATCATCTGCTGTTCGATTTCGGGATATGGACAAACGGGCCCCTTCAAGGATCGACCGGCCTTTGACCTGGTGATTCAGGCCAGAGGCGGCATTATGAGCTATACCGGGGAACCGGGTGAGATGCCGGTGAGAATGGGCGCGCCGATGGGCGACCTGACCGGCGGATTGTTTGCCTCCCAGGGGATTCTGGCGGCGCTGTATCAGCGGGAAAAAACGGGGCGGGGACAGAAGATCGATATCAGCCTGTTGGACTGTCAAACCTCGCTTTTGACCTACCGGGCTCAGTACTATTTTGTGGGGCAGGAGATCGCCCGGCCGGTCGGCTCGGGACACGTGTCGGCCCACCCGATCCGGGCCTTTCGGACCAAGACGTTTGATGTGGTGCTCGATGCCAATACGGAAGGCATATTTGCCGAATTGTGCGCGGCCATAGAAAAGCCGGAGATGTGCAAGGACCCGAAATTCAATTCACGGGAGAGCCGGCTCTTAAATAAAGAGGAACTCTATGCCATCCTGGAGTCGGTCTTTCTCGCCAGGACAGGAGAGGAATGGCTGGAATTGCTGGAGAAGAGAATTCCGATCGCCCCGATCAACACCATCGACAAGGCGCTGGCCGACCCCCAGACCGTGAGCCGGAATATGGTGGTAGAGGTGGAATACGAAAATAAGAAAACACTTAAGATAGTGGGAACTCCCCTCAAGATGTCCGAAGTGGAAAAGGAGGTCTTTAAGCGTCCCCCGCGCTTAGGAGAACATACGGAGGAAATCCTCACAGGAACCTTAAATTACTCGCGCGAGAAGATTGCGGAACTGAGAAACGAGAAAGTTATTTAGTAAGTTAGGGGAGCAGGCCATGGTGGGTGAAGGAGGGCGAAAAACGGAGAAGCAGGGCAAACGCTCGGAGGAGAAGAACGATCTGCGGAAGACAAACACCGGGGTGGAGGTCAAGCTGTTTTATGATCCTGCCGATGTGCCGCGTTTAAACTACGAAGAATCGCTGGGAAATCCCGGTCAATATCCCTACACGCGCGGCATCTATCCTTCGATGTACCGGGGAAGGCTCTGGACGATGCGGCAGTATGCAGGTTTTGCGACCTCGGAGAACACGAACAGCCGCTTCAAGTTTCTCTTGAACCAGGGCCAAACGGGGCTCAGCCTGGCCCTCGATCTGCCCACGCAGCTCGGCCTTGATTCCGATGATCCCCTGGCCAGGGACGATGTGGGGAAGCTGGGCGTGGCGATTGATACGCTTAAGGATATGGAGGAAATGTTCGACGGCATTCCCCTGGACAAGATCAGCGCCTCCTTCACGATCAATGCCACCGCCGGTATCCTGCTGGCGATGTATGTGGCGACGGCGGAAAAACAGGGCGTTGATCCAAGGCAGTTGCGCGGGACGATACAGAACGACATTATCAAGGAGTTCATTGCCAGGGGGACTTACATTTTCCCCCCCGAACCCTCCATCCGCCTGATTGGGGATACGATCGAATACTGCATCGAGCATATCCCCCATTTCAATTCCGTCAGCGTGTCGGGCACGCATATCTGCGAATGCGGGGCCACTCCTGTGCAGGGAGTAGCCTATCCCTTTCTCACGGGCATTTCGTATATAGAGGAGGTTCTCCGGCGGGGCTACACCGTTGACGATATCGCCCCTCTTCTGTCGTTCCACCTCATCGCTGGCGGCGTACAGTTCAACTTTTTCCAGGAAATCGCCAAGCTGCGGGCCGCCCGCCGGCTCTGGGCAAGGATTATCAGGGAAAAGTTCGGCGGCGCAAGCGACAAGTCCGCACAGCTCAAGTTTTCCACCGGCGGGATGGGGGGCGGCATGACGGAACAGCAGCCGTTGAACAACATTGCGCGGATTTCTTTTTACGCCCTGGCCGCCGCTCTGGCCGGGTCCCAATCGATGAATCTGCCCTGTTTCGATGAAGCCTACGCGATCCCTTCCGATGAAGCCATCCGGACATCTCTCCGAATTCAGCAGATTATTGCCTACGAAATCGGGATTCCGGACGTCGTCGATCCGCTCGGGGGATCCTATTATATGGAGGCCCTGACCGATTTTTTTGAAAAAGAGATTGTTGCCGAAATGGAGAGAATCAATGCGCAGGGCGGCATCCTGAAGTGCGTCGAAGAGGGGGCGATCCAAAGGCAATTGGCCGATCAAGCCTATGCAGTGCAGAAGAAACTCGACTCTGGAGAAATGGTGAAGGTCGGGGTAAACAGATTCCGCATCGACGAAGAAGAGCGAGACCTTGATGTATTTTCCGTTGATCCCCAGGTCCTTTCCCGACAGAGCGAGCGTCTGCAACAAATCAAAAGGTCGCGGGACACGGCGCGGGTCGAGCGCAGCCTCAGTGCCCTCACGCAAGGGATCGCGGAACAGCGCAATCTGATGCCCTATATCCTGGAAGCAGTAAAGGCTTACGCCACGGTGGGCGAAATTGTGGGAACGCTCAGGGAAATATACGGAGAAGCAAAACCGGTGGGCATCTTTTGAAAGGAATCGCAATGTCAGCCGAGAGAGTTATTCGAGTTTTAATTGCCAAACCCGGACTGGACGGACACGATAAAGGCGCAAAGATTGTAGCGATCGGACTGAAAGCTGCCGGGATGGAGGTAATTTATACCGGGATCAGGCAAAGCATCGATTCAATCCTGCAAACTGCGATTCAGGAAAGCGTTGATGTAATCGGCGTGAGCATTCTGTCCGGCTCCCATCTCTCTATTTGTCGGGAACTGATGGAAAAGATGAAACAGGAACATCTTGCCGATGCGCTCGTCCTGGTGGGGGGCATCATTCCGAAGAAGGACCTTGCTTGTCTCAAGGAGTATGGAGTTACCGAAGTCTTCAGGCCCGGTGTGAAAATTGCCGAGATCGTTTCTTTAATCCAAAACGAGGTTTCCCGGAAAAGAGAAGTGAGTAAGGAAGGATGAAACAATAATGGAAGAACGGCTGCTGATCGAAAGAAAGGAAAAGGTTTGCACCATAAGCATCAATCGGCCGGAGAAAAGAAACGCCCTGTCGCCGGCGGTGCTGCTGGAGCTTATTGACGCGCTGAAACGCCTGAAGGAGGAGGCCGAAGTTCGCTGCGTTGTTATTCGGGGCAGCGGCGAGACGGCCTTTTCCTCGGGATTTGATATCTCCGATCTTCCCATTAACGTCAGTCCGGAGGTATCGGAAGCTCTCAAGGGCGATTCGCCACTCGAAAACGGCATGAAGGCAATCATTGATTTCCCTTACCCGGTCATCGCCATGATCAACGGGCTTGCCTATGGCGCGGGTTGTGAATTGGCCGTTACCTGCGATATCCGCATCGCCGCCGATCATGTCCGATTCTCCATGCCGCCGGCAAAGCTGGGCATTGTGTATCGGTGGCGGGGGATACTGAAGTACATCGACATTATCGGCCCGGCGTACGCCAAAGAGATGTTTTTCACGGGCCGCGCCTATGGGGCCGGGCAGGCAAAGGAGATGGGGCTTGTCCATTATGTCGTGCCGCACGATCAGCTTGGCGCCGTTGTGGACGAAATGGCCCGGGAAATTTCCGAGAATGCGCCCCTATCATTAAAAGCGGTAAAGACGGTTATGAATCGGTTCCACCATGAGGGAAGATTAAGTCCGCACGATATTCAGGAAATAGAAGCCCTTCGTTACGAAGCGTTCCGGAGCGAAGATATCAAGGAAGGCGAGCGGGCCTTTCGGGAAAAACGAAAACCGGTCTTTAAGGGGAGGTAAGGAAACATAGGGAAGTCCCTTCCTCATTCCTCCATTGCTTCAGCCTTCTCACCTGCACTTAAAAGTCCAAGGGATGCCCTTTTTTACCTTCCTATTATTTCTCATTAGAACGTGATGGAAACACCGATCGTCGTGTTCCATTTGGGCACCGTATCATTGAAACCGTATCGCACTCCGCCATCCAGGATCACTTTATCCGCAATCTGATGGGTGAAGCCCAGGAGACCGGAACGAGGATCGTCAGACGCTGTCCTGTCAGGATGTTGGTTGCCGGCGATCTCGGTCACGATGTGAAATTTTTCCGTTACGCTGTAATCAGCAGCCAGACCATAAAGATAGATATCTCTGACGTTATCGTCGCCATTAGCCCCCACGAATGTATATCCGAACATCCCATGCAACGCGAGTGTTCCGAAACACTTTGACACGACGCCAACGACGCTATAATCGATATCTCCGCTGCCTAAGCCCCTCTCCTTGTTGCCGCTTTTCGTTTTCATCGCGCCTTTTAAGGCCAACGCGGGTCGCATCTCGTTTTCCTCGAGAAGAAGGAACTTCCCTACAAGATTGATGTCGCCGATGCCCTCCATCCTTTCTTCCCCATCGTGGTAATGGAAGAGATAAGGAATCTCGGCGGAAAGTTCGATTCTTTCCGTAATTCCGTAAATGGGGACGAAGAACAGCACGTTTTCCCGGTCACCGTTCCATTTCAGGTAGTCCCAACTAACTTCGAGTTGTGTGGCACCTCTACCTGCAACACCTGCGTCCTCAGTCGTGAGGGGCCGGTAAGCAAAACTGTTTACAGGAAAGGCAATGAACGCCACCATAGAAAGAACTGCCGAAATCGCCAACTTCTCAAACATGAACACTCCCTCCTTTTCTGTTTTTCATGTAATTTAAACAACCTCTCAAGGTGCATATCCCGCATGAATGGTGCATGAATACGGGGATATTTCTAACCTTCGTGATGCGCATAACCTCCCTTTTCGCGTTATGGGATATCTTGTTGGTGAAAATCACCACTGCATTCACATTCTTGATCTTCGCCGCCAACGCTTTATTGTATTCGGTAAAAACTCTGAGGTCTCTCCCAAAATTTTCCGCCTTGCGGATGTATTTCCTCCCGATCCTGTCCATTCCTCCGATCAGTGCGATGCACACCACGTCCCCCTAATAGTAATGATAATTATTATCATGCAATAGGCATGAAAAAAGGCAGGGGTTAACCCGCCTGACCTTCAACCGATCATCCTGTGCTGTTTTTTCTTTTGCATATAATCTACATTATCATCAGGCTGCAAAAATTTACCGGCATTTATTGCAGTAGCCGTAAATCTCTAACTTGTGTCTGACGGGAGTAAAATTATTAGTCTCCGCTAATCTAACTTGGAGCCTTTCAATCTTCTCGTCGTTCACTTCGATAAGTCGTCCGCACTTCAGACAGATAAGATGGTCATGATGCCCCTGTCCATGAGGTGTTTCAAATTTTGTTCTTTGGTTGCCGATCTTTATTTCTTCCGCCAAGCCGCATTCGCGCAGCAGGTTCAGATTGCGATGCACAGTCGCGTAACCTATGCCATGATCCTTTTTCGTTACCGCATGATAAAGTTCCTCAACGGTAATATGCCCGTCGCTTGTCAGGAATGCATCGAGGATCTCTTCTCGTTGTTTCGTGTTGCGCAGACCCTTCTGCTTCAAATAACTAACAAAAATCTCTCTTTCCGGATTTTTAGCCATCACTATTAACTCAATAACGATTATTATTATCATCAATAGTAAACAATAGTCCTGAATTTGTCAACACTTTATTGGCGCCTGCCAGGAACTTCATCCCTTGACAGGCAAGCTTGAAGGGTGTCATGCTGTTGCCCGACTCACAGCTATCGCATAACGCTGACCATTTGATAACTGAAAAGGAGGTTATCCTGCTCGATATCGGCAGCCGCGATGAGATGTATCGAGAAAACAGCGTAATTCCAGAATATAACACTTAATGGAGATCAAGGCGGAGGATCGGAGGGAAGTTCATGATGAAAAAAGAAGAGATGATTCTTGAACTGACCCGCCTGACAGGCAGGGAGAACGTACTGGATTCGGAGATGCAGATCAGGCTCTACGAGTACGACGCCTCCCTGATCCGGTCGAGACCGGACTGCATAGTCTATCCGACTTGCACGGAGGTCGTGTCAAATATCCTGAAATTCGCCTTCAAGAACAGCATTCCCGTTATTGCCAGGGGAGCGGGGACAAACCTGAGCGGAGGCAGCATCTGCGTGCAGGGCGGCATTTGTCTCGTCATGACCAAAATGAACCGGATCATCGAGCTTGATATCGAGAATCAACGCGTGGTTGTGGAGCCGGGAGTAATCACGCTGGATCTTAAGAATATGCTGGCCAGACACGGCTATCTCTACCAGCCCGATCCCGCTAGTGAAAAGGTGACGACGATTGGAGGAAATATTGGCGAGAACTCCGGAGGTCCCCATTGCCTTAAGTACGGGGTCACGAGCAACCACGTGCTGGGGGGCGAGTTGGTTCTTTACGACGGAGATGTCGTGCAGATCGGCGGCAAGACCCTGGACAACCCCGGTTATGACCTGACCGGCATCATCGTCGGTTCCGAGGGGACGCTGGGCGTCATGACCAAAGCTATTCTCCGCATTATGCCCAAGACGGAAGCCGTGAAGACGATGATGTGCATCTTCAATTCCGTCGGGGAGGGAGGCAATGCCGTGTCGGCCATCATTGCAGACGGCATTATACCCGCCACTCTCGAGATGATGGACAACCTCACCATCAAGGCAGTGGAAGAAGCTTACCACCTGGGATTTCCCACCGATGCGGAGGCAATCCTGATTATTGAGCTCGACGGCCTGAAGGACGGCATGGAACGGCTGACGGAGCGCATCCTGGATATTTGCAGAGTGCACAACGTCCGTGATATCCGGGTTGCACGAGACCAGGCCGAACGCGATAATATCTGGGCCGGTCGCAAGGGTGCCTTTGGCGCCGTGGGCAGATTGCGTCCCAATTACCTGGTCAACGATGGCACGGTGCCCCGTACCAGACTGCCCGAAACGCTGGCCGGGGTGATTGCCATCGGCAAAAAGCACCGCTTGCTCATTGCCAATGTGTTTCACGCCGGGGACGGAAACCTGCACCCGCTCATCCTCTTTGACGAACGGGACAAAGACGAGTTAGAGCGGGTTCACACCGCCGCAACGGAGATCATGAGGCTCTGTGCGGATATGGGGGGAACGATCAGCGGCGAACACGGCATCGGTGCGGAAAAGCTGCACGGGATGCCCCTGGTTTTCAGCGGTTATGATATGGCCGCCATGGCGAAGGTAAAAGAGGCATTTGATCCTGCCAACATATGCAATCCGGGCAAGATCCTGTCTGAACAGGAAAAAACGGCATAGCGCAGGAAGGAGGGCCGGGCATGTCCAATCTCAACCAGTTGGCTTCCATCCTCAAGGAGATGGTGGGAGAGTCCCATGTGATACAGGACCCGGAGAGCCTCCAGGCCTCTGCTGTGGACGGCCTGGCGCCAAAGGCCATTGTCTGTCCCGGAAACGCAGCCGAAATATCCAGCCTGCTGCGCTATGCCAATGCCGGGAAGCTTGCGGTCATGCCGCGCGGCAGCGGCACCAAGATGGCGGCAGGCGCTGTTCCCTCAAAGGTTGACCTGGTGCTGTCCACGGCGCGGCTGGATCGGATCGTGGATTATGACATCGCCAACCTGAGCCTGACCGTGGAAGCCGGGGCCAGGCTTTCCGAAGTCCAGACGCATCTGGCCGGGGGAAAGAGAGGATATTTCCTGCCGCTCGATCCGCCCTATTCAAAAAAAGCGACCATCGGCGGCGTTATCGCCGCCAACGCCAGCGGACCGAGAAGGTACAGCTACGGTTCAGCCCGGGACCTGCTGCTGGGTCTTAAGGCCGTTACGCCTACGGGAGACATCGTTTCTTTCGGCGGAAAGACGGTGAAAAACGTCTCCGGATACGACATGACCAAACTAATGATCGGTTCCTGGGGGGGGCTGGGTATTATAACCGAAATCACGACGAAACTCCTGCCGCTTCCGGAGGCCTCGGCGACGGTGCTGGTATCCTTCGAAAAACCGGCGGCAGCCGGCCTGTTCATCCGGAAGATCATCCATTCCACCCTGTTGCCCTCCGCCGTGGAACTGCTCGAAATCAATGCCGCCGCGCGATTGGGCGAAGATGCCAAGTATCTTGCGGCATTCAGTCTGGAAGGCGTTCCGGAGGCGGTGGAACGGCAGATCGCCGAAATCGACGACGATGCCCTGAAGGGAGGGGCTGTCGCCGTAAAGGTTCTGAAAGGGACGGAAGACCATATCTTTTGGCGTCGGGTTCGCGATTTCGCCCTTGACCTCACTGAGGAATTTGCGCTTCCCGTCGTCCTCAGATCAAACTTCCTCATTTCCCGACATGCCGTACTTATGGAACGTTACGAAAAAATGGCGCGGGAGGCGGGCATCGCTTCCGCCTTCATTGCCCATGCGGGCAACGGCATCATCACTACCTACATACGGGAGAATCCCGATACCTCTGCAAAAATAAAGGGAATAACCGCGCTTATCGGCAAGCTTACGGCTGAGGCGCTGAAACACGGCGGCAATCTCGTCGTCGAGTCCTGCCCGCGAGAAATCAAAGAAACGTTTAGCGTCTGGGGAGAACCCCGGAGCGATTATGTGGTCATGCGCCGCCTGAAGGAGAAAATGGACCCGGCAGGCGTTCTGAATCCGGGCCGTTTTGCGGGAGGCATTTAGCGAAGGGAGACTTATGGCAGACGGGTCGTTATTCAGTGACAATACGAAGGAAAATATCTATCACTGCATCAAGTGCGGTTTATGCATTGCCCACTGCCCGGTCTACAAAGAGGCGCTCATCGAAGAGGCGACGCCCCGCGGCAAGGTTCAGATCTCCCGGCACCTCTCCGAAGGAAGCCTGCACCTCTCCGAGGAGGTGAAAAACGTCTTTTTCTCCACCTGCCTGCTCTGCGGTTCCTGTGTGGCCAACTGCCCCAGCGGCGTTCACGGAGACCACCTTTTTTCCGGCGTCCGCTGGCGGGCCGCGCAGCACTACGGCATTGACTGGAAAAAGAAAGTAATGTTCCAACTGCTGGCCCATAAGTGGATGATGTCCCCCTCGGCTTGGTTCGGCAAATGGGCGCGCAAGATGTTCGGAGGTCCCCGGATCGAGTCGAAGCTGCATGCCGGCGCTCTGGATGTGGCGCGGATCCCGGCCTTCAACGAAAAACCCTTCTCCCGGATGGTTCCCGAAGTGGCGAAACCAGAAGGCGCCGTCAGGGCGAGAGTTCTCTATTTCCACGGTTGCGCAACCAATTACCTCTACGGGGACATCGGGCTCGCGCTCGTGGATGTGCTCAAGAGAATGGGAGTAGAGGTCATCATTCCCCGGGAGCAGACCTGCTGCGGCCTTCCCATTTTTATGTCCGGGGACCGTGAGACATCGCTTACGTGCATACGCTCTACGCTGGATATCTTTGCCCGCAGTGATGTTGACGCCGTCGTTGTGGACTGCGCCACCTGCGGCGCCGCCCTGAAAAACGAGTATGCCCACCTGCTTTCCGATCTGCGTCAGTTGGGCGAAGACGTGAAGGATGAGGAAATCAAAGCGGCTGAACTCCTCTCCGGCAAATTGAAGGACGTTACCGTCTTTATCGAGGAGCACCGGGACTGGCTGCCCGCAATGAAGCCCGCGATGAAAAAAGACGGTCCCGGAGTTCGGGTCACCTACCACGATCCCTGCCACCTCATAAAGGGGCAGAAGATCGGCGCCGAGCCCCGGAATATCCTCAAGTCCCTGCCCGGGATGGAGTATGTGGAATTGCCGGGCGCCGGCGACTGCTGCGGCGGCGGCGGTGCCTTCCAGGTGGAACATGCCGAGATCTCGCGGAAGATCACAAAACGCAAGGTGGACAATATTCACGACACCAGGGCAACGATACTGGCCACCTGCTGCCCGGGCTGCAATCTGACCATTTCCAACCATCTCGACCCCAGGGGGGGCGTAAAAATAATGCATCCGGTGCAACTGCTCCAGAGGGCGATCGGCAGTAAATAGGACCGACGGGAAAATATCCAAAGACAAGAGTTTTCATTTTATTCAGTTGACTTTTGCCGACTTATCTATGAATATACCTATGTTACTCTATAGAAAAGGAGGGGACCGTCATGAACACGGTTTTGAAGCAGGCCAACTTTCAAATCCCTGAAGAATTGTTGAATCAACTGCGGGAAACCGTAGGCAAAGGCGAGTTGAGCAGGTTTGTCACTGAGGCGCTCAAGCGGGAGCTTCAGCGGCTGCGCCAACTGACAGCCATTGATGAGACCTTCGGCGCCTGGAAGGGTGCGAAGCACCCTGAACTCGCGGCGGGGGTAGATCACTTCGTCAGAAATGTCAGAAAATCCACGCGGGGGAAACGTGCCAATGCGTCAGATCGTCGTTGATACGGATGTGCTGATCCTTCATCTGCGCGGCAACGAATCGGTGCGTGCGATGCTCAGAGAGGCGGCTCAGGATTCATTATTATGCTGTTCGGCCATTACAATTGGCGAGATTCACACCGGCATGAGGGACGAGGAACGGGAGAAGACGGGAAAACTGCTCAATAGCCTGGCCGTGATTGATGTGGACAGAAACATTGCGGCCTTGGCGGGGGATTATCGCCGGACGATCAAGGGCCATCATCTGGAGCTGGACGATTGCTTCGTTGCCGCCACCTGTGTCCTTAACAGAGCCATCCTAATCACAGGCAATATCAAACATTATCCTATGCCGGGGATCGAGAAAAAAGAAGTCAGCGTTCCATCATGAATGTAGTTGCGAAGGATTGCCCTATGAAGCCTGTCATCCTCGTTACCCGCAAGCTGCCCGATGCCGTTGAGGCCCGTCTTCAACGGGACTATGCCCCCCGTTTCAATCCCGGAGACGTCCCCTATTCCGGCGACAAGATCATCGAGCGCGCCAAGGGCGTCGACGCCATTCTTGCCTGTCACACGGAAAAATTCAGCGCTGAGGTGATCGCCCGTCTGCCGGCAAGCGTGCGCGCCATTGCCAATTTTTCCGTCGGCTACGACCACGTGGACACCGAGGCCGCCCGGTCGCGGGGCATCATCGTTACGAACACTCCCGATGTGTTGTCCGACGCCACGGCGGAACTGACCATGATGCTGATGCTGGGCGCCGCGCGGCGTGCCGGCGAGGGCGAGCGACTGGTCCGCACCAGCGAGTGGAAAGTCTGGAGCCCCGGTTTTATGGTGGGCGTCCAGGTTACGGGCAAGCGGCTTGGCATTATTGGCATGGGCCGCGTCGGACGGGTCGTCGCCAAACGGGCCCGCGGCTTTGACATGGAGATACACTATCACAATGTACAGCGAGCGCCATCTGATCTCGAGGAAGGAGCAATCTATCATCGGACCCCCGAGGACCTGATGCCGCATTGCGATTTCTTAACGCTCCACTGCGTGTCAAGCCCGGCAACCTTCAGGCTGCTGAACGCCGAACGCATAGCGCTGCTGCCGGACGGCGCCATTGTGGTCAATGCGAGCCGCGGCGCCGTTATGGACGACGAGGCGCTGATCGGGGCGCTCAAATCAGGAAAGCTGACCGCTGCCGGTTTGGACGTCTACAATAACGAACCGGACATCCATCCGGAATACCGTCAGTTGCCCAACGTGTTCCTGATGCCGCACATCGGCAGCGCCACGAAGGAAACACGGGACTCCATGGGGTTCCGGGCGCTCGACAATCTGGATGCCGTCTTCGCCGGACGGGAGCCCCGCGACCGCGTGGTTTGAAAATCATTCAGAAGGGGGAGGGGGCTTATTGCGTGAAGAGACTTGATTTTGAGGCTCATTTCTATACTCAGGAATACGTCGAGAGACTCTATCGGCATAAGGGATACCCCCGATTCAGTTTCGATGAGGAGACGAAGGGGCGGCGACTTTGGTACAACCCCGAAGTGGGACAACCCTTTGCCGATTTCCTTCTCGATGTCCTGCTCGACCTGGGAGAAGGCCGGCTTGCAAAGATGGATACGTGCGGCATCGACGTCCAAGTCCTGAGCCTTTCGGCGCCGGGTGTCGAACAACTTGATCCCGCAGTCGGAACGGTTGTTGCCAGGAACGCGAACGACGTCCTCTCCGAAGTCATCAGAAAACATCCGGACAGATTCATGGGGTATGCGGCCCTTGCCCCCAATGACCCGCCACAGGCTGCCGATGAGCTCGAACGGTGTGTCAAGGAACTTGGCTTCAAGGGGTGGAATACCCATTCGAATTTCGGCGATTCCTATCTCGACGACAAGAAGTACCTGCCCATATTGAAACGGGCAGCCGACCTTGGGGTTCCGGTATACCTGCACCCGACGGTTCCGGCCATTCCCCAGGTAAAAGGATACGGCTTTGCCCTGGCGGGAGCGCCCTTCGGTTTCGGCCTGGAGGGTGCGCTCTGCATGATGCGATTGATCTATAGCGGCCTCTTTGATATCTGCCCAAACCTCAAGATCATCCTCGGCCATCTTGGCGAGGGACTGCCCTTTCTCTTCAAGCGCATTGACTGGGCATATGAAAGGCCCTTCGACCCCGCGGCACGACCCAGGCTTTCAAGAAAGCCGAGCGAGTATCTCAAGGAGAATGTCTTGGTCACCACCAGCGGCAACCACTTCACACCGGCCTTCATGTGCGCCTATGAGGCCCTTGGCGTGGAAAACATTCTTCTAGGGACCGATTACCCTTATGAGGACCTCGAGGAGTGTATCGAATTCCTCGAAAGCCTCCCCTTGCCTCAAGCCGAGAAAGAAGCGATTTACTCGGTCAACGCCCGCCGGTTGGGCTTCACCCGGTAAAGAGCATCACCTTGTAAAGCTAAATTATTCTTGACAACGGTGGCGATTTATAATTAACTGCAAACCTTTATATTTTCACCCTATTGCGAGGTGCGGCAAAAGGAGAAGATAGACAGCTCTTTCGGTAGAGGGCGGTATAGGGTGCGTTTTGAAGATTAATGTGGTACAGATACCCGACAGTGGTCTCAACCTGCAGTTCACCAGGGAGGATTACTGGTTCAGCGAACTGCTGCCGGACAAGGAGAAATGCGACTTCACCCTGGGACGTGTGGACGTTTCCTGCTCGGTAAAAAAACCCCGCGAAGCCATCATTGTTGAAGGCACAGTGAAAACCGTCATCGGGACGGATTGCAGCCGCTGCATAGAGCCGGTCCAAGCGCCGGTGCAAGGCGAGTTCCGCTACGTGCTCGTGCCGGCCCCCGATACGGCGGGGGAAAAGTCCGGTGGAGAGAAGGAATTAAACCCGGACGACGTCGATTTCGAGTATTACGAGGGCGAGGTCATCGACCTGGACCCCATGATCTTTGAACAGATAGCCCTGCAGATTCCCCTCAAGGCGCTTTGTTTCGAATCCTGCAAAGGGTTGTGTCCACGATGCGGCGCCAATTTGAACAGGGGAAGCTGTGGTTGCCCGGTCGGGCCGGTTGGCGGCAAGTTTGCCGCTTTGGAGAATTTCAGGGTAAAAAATAAACGTTAATCGAGATAAAGAGGATACATTATGCCAAATCCAGTAAAAAGACATTCGCGGACCAGGAGAAATATGAGGCGAGCCCATGATTTTCTCAAGGCGCCGGCGGCAAACACGTGCCCGCAGTGCAGTGAGCCAAAACTGCCCCATCGCGCCTGCCCGCACTGCGGGACGTACAAAGGCCGGGAAGTGATTTCCCCGGAGAAAGTTTCCTAACTATCCCGGCATGTTCGTTTGCCGGGCCTTTAGTAAGTGAGAAATTATCTTCTGCGTTTTTCTCGCCGAAAATAATTTCGTTAACGTACTTATCCCGCTTATCGGGGTCAGGAAACAGTCGTCCTCGCGGCGCTATAGCGCTTTGGTCCCGGAACCAGTAAACAGAAGAATCTCCTTAACGAGAAAACCTGACCGGAAGTGTATTCCCTTAAGCTCCGCTATTGTCGGCGGACTTTACACAAGGGACCGGGATGCATTTCCCCTTTCAGGTTGCACCTCCTTCTTGTTGCGTCGGGGACAGGCGGTGTCCTTTTTCGTAGGGAGGTTTTTCCTTTTGGGTTGGCCGGTGATCCTTCGTTGCTGTGGACTTCCGCCAACGTTACCCTCCGTCCCCGCCTTCGCGGGGGGGGGCTAACTCTGACGGGGGCGGGAGTGACAGAACTTTCTACAAAACAGTCATACCGGTAAGGAGAAGTTGAATGACACTTGAAGACAAGGTAATAGATATCATCGTGGAGCAACTGAACGTCACCAGGGAGGAGTGCGTGCCCGATGCGTCCTTTCTGAACGACTTGGGGGCCGACTCCCTCGATCTCGTGGAACTGATCATGGAGATGGAAGAGAACTTCGACGTTACGGTTGCGGACGACGAACTGGAAAAAATCCGCACCATTCAGGATGTGATTGATTTTCTGAAACGAAAGGGTGTAGCCTGACAGGCATACAGGCATAAGGGATGGAAGCCATTGAGACGGAGGATCGTCATAACGGGTCTCGGCGCAGTGACGCCGCTCGGGAACTCTGCTGCGGATACCTGGGAAGGGATATGCGCGGGGAGGTCGGGAGTAGGGGGGATCACCAAGTTTGATTCCGCCCGGTTCAAAACGAGGATCGCAGGCGAGGTGACGAACTTCGATCCCCTGAATTTTGTGGACAAGAAAGAGCTCCGCCGCCTGGACGATTTCATCATTTACGCTCTTGCCTCGGCACAGATGGCCGTGGCGGATGCGGGACTGAGTATCGGACAAGGCGCAGGGGAGCAGGGCGGCAATCAGGTAAGCGATGAGCGGGCGGGTGTCGTTATCGGTTCGGCCATCGGCGGACTTGCCACTCTGGAAAACGAGAAAGAGGTCATCCTCCGTGCGGGACCGGAGCGAATATCCCCCTTCACCATACCGGCAGTCCTTCCTAATCTCGGCGCCGGCCTCGTATCAATCAGATTCGGCGCCAAGGGGCCGATAGGCTGTCCCGTAACGGCCTGCGCATCGGGCGCCAGTGCCATTGGGGATGCCGCCCGGATTATCAGAGCGGGTGACGCCGACGTCATGATTGCCGGCGGCGCAGAAGCGCCTGTAACTCCGCTTGCCGTGGCCGGATTCAATGCCATGCGGGCACTTTCCGTGAACAACGATCATCCGGAGCAGGCAAGCAGGCCTTTCGACCGGGACCGTGACGGTTTTGTGATCGGCGAGGGATGCGGCCTGGTGATCCTGGAGGAACTGTCCTTCGCCCGTAAACGAGGCGCCAGGATCTATGCGGAAGTGGCGGGTTACGGCGTCACCAGCGATGCCTTCCATATGGCGGCCCCCGCTCCCGCTGGAGAAGGCGCTGCCCGGTGCATGCAGGTTGCCCTCCGGGATGCGGACATGGAACCCGCCGACGTGGATTACATCAACGCCCACGGCACGGCGACGGTCGTGGGCGACCGGTATGAGACGGAGGCCATCAAGACGGTTTTCGGCGAGCACGCGGGGAGGCTTGCCGTGAGTTCGACGAAATCCATGACGGGCCACCTTCTCGGAGCGGCGGGGGGAGTGGAGGCCATCATCGCGGCCATGGCCATTTTCGAAGGGTTGCTTCCGCCGACGGCCAATCTCGACCATTCCGACGACCAGTGCGATCTTGATTATGTTCCCCATCGGCCGAGAAAGAAAACGATACGGGCCGCCCTGTCCAACGCCTTTGGCTTCGGCGGAGTGAACGCCGTCCTGGTATTGAAAAAATTTGAAAGGTAAGAATGGCTAAGGAGAAAATCGTCATCGGTTCCGATCATGCCGGCTTCGACATGAAGGAAACAGTCTGCCGGCATCTGACCGAAAAGGGTTTTACGGTGATCGACGCCGGTACATGCAGCTCGGAGTCCGTCGACTATCCGGACTTCGGCGTTGCGGTTGCCCGGGGGGTTTCCACGGGAGAATTCAGTCGCGGCATCGTGATATGCGGCTCAGGCGTGGGGATGGCCATCGTGGCAAACAAGTTTCCCGGCATCCGGGCGGTGGTCGCCCTTGACGAAGAGACGGCGCGCATGAGCAGATTGCACAACGACAGCAACGTGCTTTCGCTGGCCGGCCGGCGGACGGACATGAAAACGGCAGCGCGGATAGTGGATGTCTGGCTGGAAACTGTCTTTGAGGGCGGCCGCCACCAGAAGCGCATCGATAAGATCACGGAGATGGAGCGGGAGCTTGGCACAAGGAAATAAAAAAGCAAACAGGAGGAAAGAGTGTTAACGTCAAGCTTGGAAAAAGTTGATCCGGAGGTCGCCGACGCTATCCTGCAGGAGACCAGAAGGCAGGCAGGGAAACTGGAGATGATCGCCTCGGAAAATTTCGTGAGCGAGGCTGTTCTCGAGGCGCAGGGAAGCGTCATGACGAACAAGTACGCCGAAGGCTATCCCGGCCACCGCTACTATGGCGGCTGCGAATTCGTGGACATTGTGGAGAGCCTGGCCATCGAGCGGTGCAAGAAGCTCTTCGGCGCCGAGCACGTGAACGTTCAGCCGCATGCCGGCGTCCAGGCGAACATGGCCGTGTACTTTTCCGTGCTGGAGCCGGGAGATACGATCCTGGGCATGGACCTTTCCCACGGCGGACACCTGTCGCACGGCAGTCCCGTCAGTTTTTCTGGCAAGTTTTACCGAGGCGTTTTCTATGGGGTGGACAGAAAAACAGAGACCATTGACTTCAACGAGGTGGAGTCCCAGGCAAAAAAGCACAAGCCGAAGATCATCGTCGTGGGCGCCAGTTCCTATCCGCGGCGGATAGATTATACGAAATTCCGGGAGATCGCCGACCGGGCGGGCGCGGTGATCATGGCCGATATCGCACATATCGGCGGGCTGATTGCGGCAGGCCTTCACCCTTCGCCGATTTCCCTCTGCGAGTTTGCCACGATGACGACGCATAAGACCCTGCGCGGTCCGCGGGGCGGTCTTATCATGTGTAAGAAGGAATACGCCGCTGCGCTGGACAACAGGATCTTCCCCGGCATGCAGGGGGGGCCCCTTATGCACATCATCGCCGCGAAGGCGGTGGCGTTCAAAGAGGCCCTGACCGAGGAATTCAAAGTCTATCAGGCGCAGATCGTCAAGAATGCCGCGGTTATTGCGGATGAGCTTCTGGTCCGGGGGTACCGCCTGGTTTCCGGCGGCACTGATACCCATCTGCTTCTCGTCGACCTCTCCGACCGCGGGATTACGGGCAAGGAGGCTCAGGAACTGCTCGACCGGACGGGTATAACCATAAACAAGAACAGAATCCCCTTCGACACGAGGAGCCCGGCGGTAACGAGCGGCATCAGAATCGGCACGCCCGCCGTAACTACGCGGGGGATGAAGGAGGGAGAGATGAAAATCATCGCCCGTCTCATTTCAGACGTTCTCACGCACCGCAGGGACGAGAACCGCCTGCAGGCCGTCCGGGAGGAGGTAAAAACCCTCTGCGAGAAGTTCACCCTCTACCATGCCCGCATCAATAATAACTACGGCAATGGCAGGGCGGAGAAAGCGCAGGGCGCCGGGTAAGGCGGCCGGGGAAGTAAACGATGGCTGATGTGAAACAACCGGAAGGAAACGGCAATGCGACGCAGGGGAAACGCCCTGCGTGGAATGAATATTTTGCCGATATTGCGGACTTGATCTCCCGGCGCTCCACCTGCCGGCGACGCAGCGTCGGGGCGGTGCTGGTCAGGGAGAAGCGCGTGTTGGCCACCGGCTACAACGGCGCCCCCACGGGACTTCGCCATTGCCTGGACCTGGGCTGCATGCGGCAGAACATGAAAATTCCTTCCGGCGAGCGCCACGAATTGTGCCGCGGTCTCCATGCCGAACAGAACGCCATTATCCAGGCCGCCCTGCACGGGGTGAGCGTCAACGGGTCATCCCTTTACTGCACAAACCATCCCTGCGTCATCTGTGCGAAAATGATCATCAACGCGGGCATTGCCGAGGTCATATACCGGGACGGCTACATGGACGAGATGGCGAAGGAGATGCTGAGTGAAGCGGGAATAAAGGTCGCTCAACTATGAAGTGTCCATTCTGCGCCAACACCGAAAATAAGGTGATCGATTCACGCATCAGCAAGGATGGCAGCGCCATCCGGCGGCGGCGGGAGTGTCTCGATTGCGGCAAGCGTTTTACCACCTACGAGTTTGTGGAAGAGGTGCTTCCCATGGTGGTGAAGAAGGACGGGCGCAGGGAACCCTTCGACCGGAATAAAATACTCAGCGGCATCAAAAAGGCCTGCGAGAAACGTCCCATCAGCATTGACGCCATGGAAAACGTCATGGACGGCGTGGAGCAGAAGTGCCATGATTTCCAGGGCAAGGAGATCACCTCGTCAGCTATAGGAGAGATGGTCATGACGGAGCTTCAGCAGCTTGACGGCGTCGCCTACGTGAGGTTCGCCTCGGTGTACCGCCAGTTCCGGGACGTGAGCGATTTTCTGGACGAGCTCAAGGACATATTGAAGGTCAGAGGCGAGAAAGACAAATAGCCTGCGGGGTGGAGCACCGTGTTTACCGGCATTATCGAGGGCATGGGGTCGGTCCGGCGCATAACACGAAAGGGTGAAGATGCCCTTCTCGACGTGGAGGGAGCGCTCGACGTAAGCGACGTGAAGATCGGGGACAGCATCGCCGTAAACGGCGCGTGCCTCACCATAACCGCGAAAACGGGCCAGGCGTTCGCTGCGGACGTGTCGGCAGAGACGCTGGCGCGGACCAATCTTAAGCGCCTGAAGGCGGGAGACAAGGTGAACCTGGAAAAGGCCATGCGGCTCGGCAGTTTCCTGGGAGGGCATCTGGTGCTTGGCCACGTGGACGGCACGGGGACGATACGGGAGCTGTCGCAAAAATCCGGGTCCATCGTTTTCGGGGTGGAGGTCGAGGACGCCCTTATGCGGTATATCGTGGAGAAGGGTTCCATCGCCGTGGACGGGGTCAGCCTCACGGTAAATCGTTGTGAAAAAGGCAGATTTTATGTTAACATGATTCCGCATACGGCCCAGGGCACCACGCTGGGATTCAAGAAGACGGCGGACGTGGTGAACGTAGAGACCGACATTCTGGGGAAATACGTGGAGAAATTCCTGCAACCCCGCAAGGGCCTGGACATGGATTTCCTGGCGAAGCACGGGTTCAAATAATAGAGGTGCCCTATGGCAGTCAGTACTATCAAGGCAGCAATCGAGGATATCAAAAAAGGGAAAATGATCATCCTGGTGGATGATGAAGACCGGGAGAACGAAGGCGATCTCTGCATGGCGGCGGAGTTTGTGACTCCGGATGCCATCAATTTCATGGCGCGGCACGGCAGGGGGCTCATCTGTCTCACCCTGAACGAGGAGATTGCCATGAAGCTTCGACTGCGGCCCATGGTGCGCGATAACCGTTCCAGCTTTGGGACGGCCTTTACGGTTTCCATCGAGGCCGCGCGCGGGGTCACTACAGGCATTTCTGCGGCCGACCGGGCTACGACCATAAAGACCGCCGTGGCGGACAACACCAAACCGGAGGATATCGTGAGTCCCGGGCACGTTTTTCCCATCCTGGCGAAAAAGGGCGGGGTGTTGATGAGGACGGGCCAGACGGAAGGATCCGTCGACATAGCGCGGCTTGCCGGCCTGAAGTCGGCGGGGGTGATCTGCGAGATCATGAACGAAGACGGCACCATGGCCAGGATGCCCGACCTGGAGAAATTCGGCCGGGAGCACGGGCTCAAAATCGCCACGATCGCCGATCTCATCGATTTCCGGATGCAGCACGAGCGGCTCATCAGGAGGGCGGCCGAGGCAACCGTTCCCACTCGTTATGGCGGGGAATTCAAGGTCATCGTTTACGAAAACGATGTGGATGATGTATTGCACGTGGCTCTCGTGAAGGGCGACATCGACGCGGAGGACGAGGTACTGGTCCGCGTTCATTCGGAATGTCTCACCGGCGATGTGTTCGGTTCCGAGCGGTGCGATTGCGGCGACCAGCTTCGTACGGCCATGGAAATGGTGGCGGCGGAGGGCAAGGGGGTGATCGTTTACATGCACCAGGAAGGGCGCGGTATCGGGCTCGTCAACAAGATGAGGGCCTACGCCCTCCAGGAACAGGGGAAAGACACCGTGGAGGCGAATCTGGAACTGGGATTCAAGGATGATATGCGGGATTACGGCATGGGCGCCCAGATCCTCGTGGACGTGGGTGTGCGGAAGATGCGGCTGCTGACCAATAATCCGAGGAAACTGGTGGGCCTTGACGGGTACGGGATAACGATCGTCGGTCGCGTCCCCATAGAGATAAAACCGGGCGAGTGCAACATCCATTACCTGGAGACGAAGAAGAAAAAAATGGGACATATGTTGAAGGTCTAAACCGCGATTTACAAATAACAACGGAGAAGAAGATTATGCCAAAGATAATCGAAGGGAAGTTTGTGGCCAAGGGGATGAAGTTCGGCATCGTGGCCAGCCGTTTTAATGATTTTATCTGCGGTAGACTTATCGAAGGAGCCGTCGATGCCATCACCAGGGCGGGCGCAGACGAAAAGGACATCTCGGTTTACAAGGTTCCCGGCGCCTTTGAACTGCCCCTGACGGCCAAGAAACTCGCCAAGAGCGGCCGCTTTGATGCCGTGATCTGTCTGGGCGCGGTGATCCGGGGGGCGACGCCCCACTTTGAATATATCAGCGCCGAGGTTTCCAAGGGCATTGCCAGTGTGGGCCTGGAAACGGAAGTCCCCGTGGCCTTTGGCGTCCTCACGACCGACACCATCGAGCAGGCCATCGAGCGGGCGGGCACGAAGGCCGGGAACAAGGGCTGGGACGCCGCCATGTCGGCGATCGAGATGGTTGATCTTTTCAAAA